>CAYNUV010000071.1:0-9721 GCA_964400245.1 uncultured Ignavibacteriaceae bacterium | reverse complement strand
CTAAAGGTTCTAATCTTATGACTGATGAATTTCTTTCTTATAATGGATTGTCTAAAGATTATATTCATCAAAGGATTAGTCATCTCAAAAAGTAATATGTAAAAGACGGAGTTCATACTCAAAACATAGAGAATTATTGGAGTTTGTTGAAACGTGGAATCATAGGTATTTATCACAGCGTAAGTGAAAAGCACTTGCATAGATATTGTGATGAATTTTCTCATAGATATAATTCCAGAAATATTATTGATTCTCATCGTTTTGAATTAACTCTTTCACAGATTCAAGGTCGCTTAACTTATAAGAAGTTAATAGATGAGTGATATTTTTTTGTAAACATTTTACAATTAAACCAAGAATTATTGCTTTTAATTCTTTATAATCACTTTCGTAAATTTCAGTATTAGAAAACAACCAACCGATTTCATAATCTATGAAGGATTTTAATGATTCATCGGTTGGTATCAAAACAGGAAAATTTTTTATGTCAGCCGAGGATAGATTCATGATTCCTAATGAATACTTAGAAGTCATTGGGACAATAACAGTCAACTTCGTATTATTAGAAAGGATGTTAATAGTTACTCTCTGTAATTTGATGTCTCCTGCAAACTCAGATTTAACCAGACGATTGGTTGGCTCTGATTTTTTCGTGGTATTAATATCTAAATTTAAAAAATTATCCATTTATAAACTTGATGATAGGGGACTATATAGTAAAGAAATAAAAATTAAGATTAAAAAAATGTGTTCAGACTTAGAAAACATTAGCATAGAAAGAGATAAACTTGTACATTCACTTTGGACAGTTGATAAAAGCGGAATTATATCACGATTGAAATACAAGAAAAATATTAATGAACACCCCTCCATTGTCGATGAACAAACAATTGATTTACAATATTTAGTAGATTTTAATCTAAAAATCTTAGAATATTTTGGAAAATTAAATACTTTAAAGGATGAAATCATTAAATTACTCGGTATAAGCGATGACAAAAGAAAAAATCAAAAAAAACAAAAACCAAAAAGAAACTTGACAAGCCACTCAAACTTGATATGAGTTTTGATGAAGCTATTAAACGTATTGTAAATACTAAGGTCAAAAAGAAAAAATAAGTCTATCAAAATAAAAACCATCATACTTGGATGCTATCTATAATTATATTGCTACTTTTTTAGGCGGTGCATTATTAGTTCATCTTTGGGAAAAATTTGTTCATAGAATTTCAATATTAAGATATACTGTTTATCATCAATATATAGCACTTTCTTCTAATATCCCTGGCGTTGGCTTAATTGAAATACTGCATGATAAAATTCCAGTAAAAAGTCTTTATTTATCTATGGTTTCAGTCGCAAATGATACCAATAGAGATTTAGCCAATGTTGAAATAAATCTTGCCTGTGATTCACATAGCATTATTCTTTTTTCACAAGGGACAAACAAATCAAGCGGAATAAATCTCCACTTCACTGATAATTTTTCCAAGATTTTGTCTGATTATAATCCTACCACTACCGATGCAAGAGATATTGCTGGGAACAGGGAGTATCTCGCCCCCGTTATTAATCGTGGGGACATCATTGAATTTGCTCTCTTGATTACTAACGAATTGAGCATTTTCCCTTTCGTCAGTGCCTCTTGCAACCATCTTGGCGTTAAAATAAAGTTTCAAAAAGCACCTCGCCAAAAAATATTTGGAGAATCATCAGCTATTAGTATTCTAATAGGTTTAATTATTGGTCTTATCATCTGTTACCTCTTTATTTATTTTAATTTCTCGCTGACTGCCGGTGTTTGGTTTTCATTTCTACTGGGTTTAATGACATCTTTTATTGGCTTATTGCTCATAAAACTTTTCAAATTTCTTAGAAGACTTTTCACATAAATTTCAAAGAATGTTCTTTAAGCCCAAACGGTTTTTACGATAATTGTGCGTCAAAGATATAGTCACCTTTTTTTATCACTACAAAGTCTTTGCGTTCTGTTAACCACTTTTTTCCACATCTGTTAAACCCAAATACAAAACTTATTTAGATAATTTTAAACAACAGAGATGTAGTCCCTTTTTCATCCTTTTGTACGATTGAATAACCTCATTTCTCTTCATAGCTTAAAATAAGATTTGAAACATTTAAACGGAAAGGATACTTACTATGTTATACACTATCGCAGTCGTTCTCTTAGTTTTGTGGTTACTGGGTTTCTTCGCTTTCAACGTCTCCAGTGGTTTTATTCACACTCTGCTTGTAATTGGAATTATATTGGTTCTAGTAAACGTTTTTAAAGGCCGGCGGGCGCTCTGAAGGTATGTTAAGTTCTTTAAGAAGCTGCAAACATTTGGTAGGGATAAACTGTATTGCTATTCTCAATACCGGATTTTTGAAATGTCGTTGCAGTATCAATAAGATTGGCGTATTCTAACGATATATTAACAAAACGGCTTCATAGGTATTCCGATGACACTAAAGTTTGCATTTGAAATGCAGTGAAAAACCACAATGGATTGCTGTGTTGCTCGGATCAGAAAAATCCAATTAATTTTCTTCACCAATGTCGAAGAAGAAGAAAGAACATTGATAAAAAACTGCATTTAAATATAACTTATCCAAATGATGTAGTTCCTTTTTCATCCTTTTGCTCGATTGAACAATCCTAAATTACTTCATATCATAGTATGGAAATAACGAAATATCAGATGAATTTATTTATCAATTACAATTACAAAGGATTAACAAATGAATAAGCTGGAAATTAAAGGAAACTGGAATGAAGCCGCAGGTAAACTCAAACAACAATATGCAAACCTTACTGATGATGATTTACTTTTAATAAAAGGAAAAGAAGAAGAACTATTAGGCAGATTGCAGAAAAAGCTTGGAAAAAACTAAAGAAGAAGTACGCAAAATAATTTCGGAATTTTAACGGTTAGTTTGCCGGGAAATCTAATGCGCTCCAGTTGCGCAAGTTTGCCGGCATACTAGAATAAAGCAAATAAATGTTACTAAAAAACCTACAAGGAGAGTTATGAAAAACAAATATTTCATCTTAACAGTTTTAGGGTTAATTGCAGGATCAGTATTAACCGGTTGTAACACGGATCGAGAAAAAAAAGTAGAGGATGCTAAAGAAGATGTTGAACAAGCAAATCAGGATTTGAAAGATGCGCAGGCTCAATATGAGAAGGAATGGCAGCAATTCAAGACTGATGCCGAATTAAAAATTAGTGCTAACGAAAAAAGCATTGAAGAATTCAAAGTGGAGATTAAAACAGCGAGTGGAAAATTCAAAGCTAAATATGAAAAAGAAGTAGTGGTGTTAGAACAAAAAAATATTGAGCTAAAGAAAAAGATAAGTGAATATAAGTATGAGGGAAAAGATAAATGGGAAGAATTCAAACAAGAGTTTAATAAGGATTTGGATATTGTTGGAAATGCACTAAAGGATATATTTTCCAAAAAAGATTAACCAACAATTGATTATTACATTGAAACGAAGAATAAAATGAAAAATGTATACTTTTTGTTCTTTGTTTTTAGTTTCAATATTACTTCAAGCGCAATTTTAAACCTGCGTTTGAAAAAAAATATTGTTAAATCAAAATACATGGTTAAGCCGGCAGATATCAAAGAGTGAGATTCATGATTATTCCGATTCAGTTGCATCCTAATAAAGTGAAGGTTACTGGAAAAGCTCTTGATAAGGAATTTGTTATGACGAAAGCCGGAAGATTCGAAGTAATAAAATTAGAATCTATTGTTGAAGGTTCTTCCAATGCTAAAAATAGAGTAACCAAATGGTATGCGGAAGGTATCGGGTTAATAAAAGCAAAAATAATAATTGAAGGTGGTGGAGTGATGGGATTTCTGAGGGATATTCTAGGATATGGAACCATCGAATTTGAATTAAAAGAAAGAAGAAAACAATAATCGAATAATTATCACTCCCACAAAATTCTAAAAAGTACATGCTAAAATTCAAATTACTATGTCTTATGATTTTCTGCATTTTAGGGGCATGCAGTGTACAAGCTCAGCAAAGATATCCTACACTCATTCGTTCATCACTCGAGGATGAAATTATAATTCTCTCTGTTGATAAGCCTGTATACTTTCCCGGCGACACCGTCCGTTTAACAGTTCAACGAAATGACAGCATGGCAGTTGTTGTAACTCCAATCTTAATCATTGAAGGGACAACACTAAAATCCATTGACCACAACATATACAGCGTTACCATCCCTCAAGCTTGCGCACCGGGTCTATACCGAGTTCGCCTCGGAGTCCTGGATGCTCAAGGACGACGTTTTATTTATGAGACAGATTGCACCGTAAATGTCGAAGAGCACCAGGTCATAGAGCAGATAAGCAGGTATGTACGCATTGAACCCGAAGCCGGAGGTGAGGATCTGCAATCGGCTGTAACGCTCGACCGTAGTCAGATCCGAAACCTTCGGGTAATATTCCGGCGCGATAGTATTCGGTTGGGAATGGGGCCACAGTTTGTCACAATAAGGACGACAGTGCTATTGCGTGATGGAACTACGGCACAAACTATTGAACGGCGTGTCTTAACATTTAGAAGTGACAACGATCCGAACCGGGACCATGCTATGTTAATTCAATACCGTACAGCTTACGGTTCCTATGCCGCAATTCGACCGGAGGAATTTACACAAGTGCAGATACAAGTGCAGATAAGCGTGGACTCCCTGCCTGATTGGGCTATTATCAAGATCAACATCGAACCTGATTACACCATAAAAATTGGAGGTTACGATCGATCCAATTCATACACTCGTTATTTCCACGTAAGAGGTCCGAAGATTGAAATAGGTCTTTCTCTCGGTATACCAAAAGTTTTGTTCGACACGCAAGCAAAAGATACCATAAACTACGGGAACTATAGTGCGATGATACGATTTTATTATGTGGACGAAGTATCGGGACATCGATTCCCGGTTAATTTTGGGATAGGAACGTTCGGGGTTAATTCTCCCATCGATGTTAATGTCGGAAGCGGCGGATTTGCTTTGTCGATATTCCTTGATGTAGTTGAGGTGATGAGGATGGTTGGAATCGACTTAATTAAAACAATCACGGCAGGTTTGGAATTTGCTCCGTTCTTCCCTATAGAAAAGAGGGCGCGGTTTTTAATTGACGCTCAGGTGGGTATTTCACTCTAAGTTCAGTTCAAAAATATTCATTGGCGGAGTTTGCAACTAATTATTTTCGGATTATTAAAAAATGTATTAAAGAGTTAAAGAATGATGTTTTTGAAAAATAAAATAACACCATTCCCCAAATGTTATTTACAATTCTCAAATATTAATACGAGAATGCAAAATTTAGAACTGCTGCAACCAGAAAATTTTTTACCGGCGAATAATTCTCAGCCAGAATAAGCGTCGAATAAACTCACCTAAAAGATGTAGTTCCTTTTTCATACCTTCGCTCGATTGAATTAAGAAAGCCCTCTTCATAGTTTTATAAAATAAAGTATAAGATTGTTTTTCCATATATCCGGAAGTCACCAGACTCAAGCATAAGAAAATTGAGTTCTAAGTTCAAATGTAAAATCCAAAAATAAAATACAATTAGAATTTTGATTCAAAAATTAAAATTTAACTCACAATACTTAAATAGGTTAAATTAATGAGTAAAATAAACAATAGATTCTTAGTCATTGTGTTTCTAGTCGTGGTGGTGCTTTTTTTGTACTTCGGCAGCGGGGCAATTATGGCTGGCGTAGCAACCCGATTTAATGAACTTGGATGATCGTAAAAAAGAACAAAAAAAATCAATAACGGTTGGCATTATTGTCGCTCATCCTGATGATGAAACATTATGGGCAGGCGGAACCATTCTGAGCAATCCGTCATGGAAGTGTTTTATTGTTTGCCTAAGCCGGAAAAGTGATGCGGAACGTTCTGCTAAGTTTGATAAAACATTAAAAGTGCTTAAATCAGAAGGGATTATGGGCGACCTTGACGACGGGCCTGAACAAAAGCATTTGGATGAAAAAGAGGTTGAATGTGCAATTCTGGACTTATTACCTTCTAGCCATTTCGACCTGATTATTTCCCATAATCCAACCGGAGAATACACAAGACACGTCAGACATGAGGAAGCAAGTAAAGCAGTTATTAAACTCTGGCATGCCGGTAAAATATCCACCAATGAACTTTGGACCTTTGCTTATAAAGATGGTGGTAAGGAATTTTATCCCAAGCCTGTCGAAAACGCTACTATTTGTCACATACTGACGAAACGGATATGGCTGAGAAAATACAGCATAATTACAGAAACGTACGGATTTGAAAAAGGCAGTTTTGAAGCAGAAACAACACCACGGGCAGAATCATTCTGGCAATTTACAAATTCGTATGATGCTAAAAAATGGCTTGATAATGGAGGCGTTTTAACATGAAAGTATTGGTATTATATGATTACCCTCCTTCACCCGGAGGGCTATCAACCCAGGGAAATCTTCTATTCGGGGGACTTCTTGAAATGGGTGTAGATGCCCATGCTGTTCATTTCGAATCAGCACAGGAGAAGGAATGGTATTATCGCTGGTTTGAACCGGATGTTGTGGTTGGTGTAGGATATTGGGGACATACGCCGCAATTGGTTCTTCATCCGCAACGGTATGGCGTGCAGCCGGTACCATGGTTGGTTGCCGACGGCTATATTGCAAACTACCAGGAGGTTTTGAATGCTCTTCCACTTATACTGGTAACATCGAATTGGGTAAAGGAAATATATGTCCGCGACGGGATCAATGGAGATAAAATTGAAGTGTTACCTATAGGCTGCGATACGGATGCTTTTATCCCTTACAGTAAGGATGACCCGAAAATTTTGGCGGTGCGCGAAGCGCTGGGAATTTCACCCGATCAGATAATGATTCTCACCGTTGGTGGCGACGCCGCATCAAAAGGTGCCCAGGAGGTAATGCAGGCGCTTGCTATCATTGATACTAAAGCTCCCGATTGGAAATATGTCTGCAAAGTATGGTCTCAGCCACGAACCAAGCTTCAAAACCTGGCCGATTTGGAAATGGCCACACATCTAGGCATTGAAAAAAATGTCACTTATGAAACCAACACCATTTCAAGAAATTTCATGCCTTACCTGGTTGGAGCCTGTGATATATATGCAGCCCCTTCCCGGCTTGAAGGCTTTGGAATGCCACAAGTGGAAGCAGGAGCCTGTGGAAAACCGGTTATAGGTATTAAGGCTATGGGAATGCTTGATACACTTATCCATGGCGAAACGGCATTCCTGACAGATGTAGCACAGAAAATTGTTGTAGATCAGGTAACGCTTGGCAATGAATCGGGCTTTGAAGATAAACATAGAGTGGTATTTAAAGAGTCACGGACGGTGGATTACCGTGCAAATGTTCATGATATTGCCAACTATTTGATGGATCTTATGACTGATGCAGCATTGCGCGAAAAAATGGGTAAGGCAGGAAGAGAACGTGTAGTAGAGAATTTTGACTACCGCGTTGTTGCTAAACGGTTTGTGCAGATAATGAACGATAAATTGGGAATAAAGTAATTTGAAAATGCAAACCGCAAACAGGCACGAGATAGAAGAGGCAAAGAAGGCCGCCCTTGAAGTGCTGCTTCATAATAGTCACGGGCCTTACCATGGACTTCCACGGACTGCTGGCTGGGGGTATCCGGAGCCGTATACAAGGGATTTGATGTTTTCCATTCTGGGAATTGCTGTTTCTGAGAATCAGACGCTACTGGAGAGCATTCGGAGAGTATTGGAAACATTAGCGAAAAATCAGACAGAACGTGGTCATATCCCTTCGCTGGTGCACGACAAAGAGAATCGTGGATCAAGTGATACAACTCCTTTGTTTTTGCTGGGTGTTGGCATTTTTAGAAAAGTATCAGGTGAATCGGACTTTCTTAATGAAGCAGTTGAAAAAGCCTTGACATGGATGGAGTATCAAAGCCCTTCGGACCGGTACCTGGTTGCACAGCAGCCAACAAGTGATTGGCGCGATGAACAATGGGTAACCGGATATGGACTGTTTGTAAACACCTTGGTCTATAGTTATCTCCGGCTCCTGGGCAAGTACGAAAGAGCAGACAGATTACGCCGCGAGATGGGACGGTTTACGATTACCATCGGAACGATACACCATCATGTCCACGAAGGCCTTGTGGTAAAACATAAGCCTTACTATGCGTTTTGGTCTTATAAAATTTATAGCAGCGAACGGTTCGACCTACTCGGTAACAGTCTTGCTATACTTTCCGGAATGGCATCGCCCTCTCGGGCTGAAGAAATGATTTCTTGGATCGAAGAGGAGTGTACAGGCATGATAAAAAGAGGTGAACTGGCAGTTGATCTGCCTCCTAATTTCTTCCCCTATATTATGCCTGAAGATCCTGACTGGCATATAAGATATGAAACCTATAACAAACCCGGAGAGTACCATAATGGCGGTATATGGCCTTTTATATGCGGGTTTTATGTGGCAGCCTTGGTTGCAGCTAAAAGGTATTCACTTGCCAGTGAAAAACTCATGGAGCTTACCCGGTGTATAAAAATCTCCAATACAGAGACCGTCAAGTTTGGATTTAACGAATGGCTAAAGGCACAGGATGGCAAGCCTATGGGGCAGGACTGGCAAACCTGGAGTGCTGCACTTTACCTGTATGCCGCAAAATGTGTTGAAGAAAAAAAAACACCTTTTTTTGAGGAGATACGTAACCCTCCAATTGAATAGAAAAAAGAATAATAACCCAATACTTGTCAGATTTCATGCAAGCTAAAAGAATGACTTAAATTTTTACATTTGTTTTTAAAACTATTCCTATTCGATGGAATATTTTTAGCTGTCTCTAATTTTGATGTGTGCTTTTTAACAATTGTGTGCGGTACCGTGTAAATAATTTATTTTAACAAGTTGCAAACATAATTGAAGACAAAGTTTACATTCGCAATGATTTGCTAGGAAATATTGCAATGTTATTTAATTAACTCCATACTCTTCGATTGCCGGATATGCTTACTCTTCTTGGTCTTCTGTGTGTTTTCTTTTCAATTTTTTTTTTGATAAAAGTATTGCATTTAAGTATACTTATCCAAATGATGTAGTTCCTTTTTCATCCTTTTGCTCGATTGAACAATCTTAAATTACTTCATATCATAGTATGGAAATAACGAAATATCAGATGAATTATTTATCAATTACAATAACAAAGGATTAACAAATGAATAAGCTGGAAATTAAAGGAAACTGGAATGAAGCCGCAGGTAAACTCAAACAACAATATGCAAACCTTACTGATGATGATTTACTTTTAATAAAAGGAAAAGAAGAAGAACTGTTAGGCAGATTGCAGAAAAAGCTTGGAAAAACTAAAGAAGAAGTACGCAAAATAATTTCGGAATTTTAACGGTTAGTTTACCGAGAAATCTAATGCGGCTTCCAGTTGAGTGAGTTTGCCGGAATACCTACTATAATAAAGCAAATACATATTTCTATACATCTTTAAGGAGAGTTATGAAAAACAAATATTTCATCTTAGCAGTTATCTTGCTAATTGCAGGATCAGTATTTACCGGTTGTGACAACAATCGAGAAAATGCCAAAGATAATGTTGAACAAGCAAATCAAGATATGATTGATGCGCAGGTTCAATTTGAGAAGGAATGGCAGCAATTCAAGAGCGATGCTGAATTA
>CAYNUV010000070.1:0-9784 GCA_964400245.1 uncultured Ignavibacteriaceae bacterium | reverse complement strand
CCTGTTCCAGTAAAGGTAATGCTTTATCATAATTCTTTTGCTGGATGTAAAGTTTTGCACTGGTTAATTCAGTGGAACCACACTGGTACCCCATAAATGTAAACCCGAGAAAAACCAGTAATAAAATTATAATTTTTGAAGATTTCATTTCCACTCCACTATTATATCTATAAAATGCTAAAGAAAGTTAGTATATCTGTTTCCGATAGTCAAGAAATAAAGATGTCATTGAACAATCTAGTAAATATCAAAAACTATTTCTTTTCTAAACATGTTTAAATTGATTTTACAGGATTAAAAAGATATTTTTGATTATTAAAAAGAGGCTCATCTTGGCTATAGAACAAATAGTAAAATCAGCTCCGAAAGTACTACTTCACGATCATCTTGATGGCGGTTTAAGGCCTCAAACAATCATTGATCTTGCTAAAGAAACTGGTTACGGAAAATTACCTACAAGCAATCCTTCAGAACTTGGTGAATGGTTTCACAGGGGTGCGAATAAAGGAAATCTTGTAGAATACTTGCAGGGATTTGAACACACAATTGCTGTTACGCAAACCAAAGAATCTCTTGAACGTGTTGCTTATGAAATGATGGAAGACATGAAAAATGATAGTGTATGTTATGTCGAGACACGTTTTGCCCCGGTATTTCATACAACAAATGGGCTTTACCAGGAAGATGTTGTTAATGCTGTGCTGGAAGGACTTGAAAAAGGAAAAAAAGATTTTGGTGTTGGATATGGATTGATACTCTGCGGTATGCGAAATATGAAAAACACTCTTGAAGCAGCAGAGCTTGCTGTAAACTTCCGAAGCCAGGGTGTTGTTGGATTTGATCTTGCCGGAGAAGAAGGAGGATACCCTCCCAAAAAACATATAGAGGCATTCCAGTTTATTCAGAAAGCAAATTTTAATATAACAATACATGCCGGTGAAGCTTTTGGCAAAGAATCAATCTGGCAGGCAATACAATGGTGTGGCGCGCATCGGATAGGGCACGCAACAAGATTAATAGAAGATATTTCTTTAGATAAGGAAGGAAATGTTGTCAGCTTTGGTGAGTTGGCTCAATATGTTCTTGATAAAAGAATTCCTCTTGAGATTTGCCTGCTTAGCAATGTTCACACAGGTGCAGTTGACAAAATAGAGAATCATCCGTTTGGAATTTTATTTAAAGAAAAATTCAGAGTGTCTATCAATACAGATGATCGTTTAATGAGCGATACAACTATGACAAAAGAATTCCTTACTGCGATAGATGTATTTAATATTACTCTTGATGATATTGAAAAAATAACTATCAACTCAATGAAATCTGCTTTTATAAATTATAAGGAAAGACTGACTTATATTTATAATATTATAAAACCCGGCTATCAAAAGATACGGGAAAATCTGCTGTCATTTAAAAATATTCCGGGAAATTATGAAAAAGCTGTTCACAAATTATAATTTTGAATTTTCAAGCAACGAAAGAAAACTGCTTTCTACTTTTTGCAAACAAAACTTAAAACAAATTGAAGGAGACAATAAATACTTCGCAGAGAATAAAGTTTTTTCTTCAATCCTTACTAAGCTTTCAAGTGATGAGGACCAAATCAAATTAACAAAAGATGAAAGAACCCGCTTAGTTCATCAATTAAAACAAAACACAGAGTTTCTTGATAAGAAGATTAAGAAAAGCTGGATCTTCAAAAGGTGGATTTATAAATCACTTAACACACAATATAAAAGTATTCTTAGCAATCATTTTAGTGATTAGTTATGATCTCGGAAGCAGAAAAAATTATCAAAGCTCCAATAGGTAATAAAATTTCCTGTAAAGGCTGGATACAAGAAGCAGCAATGAGAATGCTGATGAACAACCTTGATCCGGAAGTTGCAGAGAAACCATCAGAATTAATTGTATACGGCGGAAGCGGTAAAGCAGCAAGAAACTGGGAATGTTATGAAGCAATCATCTCATCATTAAAAGAACTTGAGAACGATGAAACTTTATTAATCCAATCCGGCAAACCTGTTGGTATTTTTAAAACATATCCGGATGCACCAAGAGTATTAATTTCCAACTCAATGCTTGTTCCTGATTGGGCAACCTGGGATGAATTCAGAAGGCTTGAAGGACTGGGTTTGACAATGTATGGACAAATGACGGCAGGGAGCTGGATTTATATCGGCACACAAGGAATTCTGCAAGGAACTTATGAAACATTTGCTGAATGCGGCAGGAAATATTTTGATGGTAATCTTAAAGGAAGATTTCTTTTAACAGCCGGACTTGGAGGAATGGGTGGTGCTCAACCTTTAGCAGCTACTATGAATGGAGCCGCTTTTCTTGGAGTTGAAGTTGATGAAGCCAGAGCTAAAAAAAGAGTTGATACTGGTTATCTTGATAAAGTATCTTACAATATTGATGAAGCACTTGATCTTGTTCTTAAAGCTAAAGAAGAAGGAAGACCTTACTCAGTTGGATTGATTGGCAATGCAGGTGAAATTCTTCCTGAGATAATTAAAAGAAATATTATTCCTGATATTATTACAGACCAAACTTCTGCGCATGATACTCTTAATGGTTATATTCCTATGGGAATGAGTTTTGGTGAAGCGCTTTTCTTAAGAAAAGAAAATCCTGATGAATATATAAAGCAATCTAAAAAAACTATTGTACAGCATGTAAAAGCTATGCTGGAATTTCAAAAATTTGGCTCTATTGTTTTCGATTACGGAAATAATATTAGAGGGGAAGCAAAAGATAATGGAGTTGAAAATGCCTTTGATATTCCCGGCTTTGTTCCGGAATTCATCAGGCCATTATTCTGCGATGGCAAAGGACCCTTCAGATGGGCAGCTTTATCAGGTAATCCTGAAGATATTTATGTAACAGACAAAGCAGTCAAAGAAACTTTTCCGGAAAACAAATCTTTGTGCAACTGGATTGATCTTGCACAGCAAAAGGTTCATTTCCAGGGTTTGCCTGCAAGAATCTGCTGGCTTGGTTATGGTGAACGGGCAAAAATGGGAAAAATATTTAACGCTCTTGTTGCAACAGGAAAAGTAAGTGCGCCAATTGTAATTGGAAGAGATCATCTTGATTGTGGTTCTGTTGCTTCTCCAAACAGGGAAACAGAAAATATGAAAGATGGAAGCGATGCAATTGCCGACTGGCCAATTCTTAATGCAATGTTAAATGCAATTGGTGGTGCAAGCTGGGTTTCTGTTCATCATGGCGGCGGAGTTGGAATCGGGAAATCAATCCATGCAGGAATGGTTGTAGTTGCAGATGGAACAAAAGAAGCAGAGAAAAGACTTGAAAGAGTTTTAACTTATGACCCGGGTATGGGAATAGTAAGACATTCGGATGCGGGTTATGAGAGAGCAATACAAAATGCTGATAATTGGAATGTTAAGATACCGATGAAACCTAAATTTTGATATTATGATTGTAAAAATTGATTTGAGGATTAATGATTACCAAAATGATTTCAGAACAAGGATTAACGATCTTTGATCTAAGAAGTTAATCCAAAAATTTATATTGGTAAAAACAAATGAATAAATTTCAATTAGAAGATCGCTTAGTAGATTTTGCTGTACTTGTAATTGAGATAGTGAATGATTTGCCAGATACCAAAGCAGGAAATCATTTAGCCGGACAACTGGCTCAAAGTGGAGAATCAAGAAAAGACTTTATTCACAAAATAAAAGTTGTATTAAAAGAATTAAGAGAAACATTTATTGGTTTGAAGATTATTATCAAAGCTGGACTTTACAAATCGGAAAAGAAGATACAAACAGCGTTGAAAGAAAATGACGAATTAATATCAATATTTGTTAAAAGTGTAGAAACAGCTCAAAGAAATTTGGATAAGTAAAATCTAAAATTAAAAATAAATCAAAAATCGCTAATCGGTAATCCTTGTTCTGAGATCAAAAAGCATCTGGAACCTGTGTTCGCCTGTTAACTAAAATGAAGATTGATTTAAGAACAAGAATTAATAATTTTTTATTTAAGAAGTAAAGAGGCAGTATGAAAGTTAAAGTATTAGTCGCTGATAAATTTCCTGATAAACACATCCAGCAGTTAAAAGATATGGACCTTGATGTTGTTTACTCCCCCAAACTCGGAGAGAATGATCTTCCCGAAGCTGCAATAGATACCGATATACTTGTCGTACGATCAACAATTGTTAATGCAGATACTATTAATAAAAGTAAAAACATGAATTTAATAATACGTGCAGGTTCAGGTGTTAATAATATTAATATCCCGGCTGCCAATCAGAAAGGAATTTATGTTGCTAATTGTCCGGGTATGAATTCCGTTGCTGTTGCAGAACTGGCAATGGGTTTAATGATTTCGCTTGATAGAAGAATTCCTGATAATGTTATTGATTTCAGAAATGGTAAGTGGAACAAGGGAGAATATTCCAAAGCTGAAGGGTTGATGGGAAAAAATCTTGGAATTATTGGAGTTGGTAATATCGGTAAAGAAGTAGCAAAGAGAGCACTTGCATTTGGAATGAACGTTTATGGTAAAGATATTTCAAGAATTGAAGGAGTAATGATAAAAGATTTTTCAGAGATGGATCAGATAATTCCGATGTGCGATATAATTACAATCCATCTTCCTTCAACTCCACAGACAAAGGGCTTGTTCAACAAACAAATGTTCAGCTATATGAAACCGAACTCACTTTTAATTAATACATCACGGGCAGATGTAATTGATGAAGATGCTTTGCTTGAAGCAATAAAAGAAAAAAATATCCGCGCTGCTGTTGATGTATTTAAAGGTGAGCCTGAAGGGAAAGCCGGTGAAGTAAAATCGAAGCTGCAGGATAATCCGAATATTTATGTAACACATCATATCGGTGCTTCTACTGAACAGGCACAGGATGCTGTTGCGGATGAAACAATCAGGATTATTAAAGATTATGTACATAGCGGTATTATTGCTCATTGGGTAAACAGGGCTAAAGTTACAGATGCTCATTACCAGTTGGTCGTAAAACATTATGATAAGCCGGGAGTTCTTGCTTCAATCCTTGCAGTAATAAGAGATGGAAACATAAATATTGAAGAAATTGAAAATATAATTTTTGATGGCGGCGTAGTTGCCTGCTGCACATTGAAATTAAAATCTGCTGCAACAGCTGATATGCTTAAGCAAATGAATGAGAATAAGAATGTTCTGAGTGTTTCGCACGTAGCGATTTAATAATTAAAGTTTGTAGCTTTTTCTTGAGTCTAACTTGTGTCATTCCTGTGAAAACGGGGATCTACATCTTTTAATAATATGGATTCCCACTTTCGTGGGAATGACATTTGGGGATAAATTCCACAACTTCAAGATTCAAACAAACTTCAATTCTATAATATCTTTTATAATTCCATGGAAATAAGGTAGTCTTAAAATCTGTTCAATTCCTTCCCTGTCCTGATCATCAAACTTAAAAACAAAAGATGAAATGTTTGATCTGATATATTCTTTAGAAGTAGCAGATAATTTATCATCGAATTCTCCCTTCTCAAATCTGTCGTAGATAACTGGCTCAATTTTTTCAAGGCTATTAATAAAATCTTCCAGTATTTTTTTGTCGGGAGATGTAAAAACATAATTCACAAAAGGAAGAGAAAGAGTATCAACAAATATTTCTGAAAAACTAATACCCTTCCTGAATCTTTCATTAATAAAATTTTCATCTCCAACCAATAAAAGATTCTTATGATCAGCTTTTTTCAAATCTGTAACTATTTCAATTTCTATATCGCTTCCATAAATCTCTTTAAATAAAATTTTAGAAAGCAAAACTTCCTGTGATGAAACATCCCCGGCTAAACTGATTTTATTGATTAATTTTTCTACTTCAGAAATTTGCTTACCGGCAGGCTGGTAATAGATATATGAATTACAAAGTGACCCCTCAAATGAAATCCCATATTTATTCGAAACGTTTAGTTCCTTGTGCTTAAGTAAATCCATCACTGGAATTAATCCTACGGAAGAATTATCCTTTTCAACACTTTGCACTATTTGTGCTGAAGGAAGGAAAGAAGCTTTTGATTTAAAATCATCCGGAAGGCAAGATGTTAAGACTCTTGTAAAAACATTTTTAGGAAGAATGATATTCATTTTAGGTATGTGGGAATATGGTATTGGGTATATGGAATTAATTCACCATATACCCTAATACCCTATACCTAATAACTATTCTTTCGATTTAATACGTGCAGCTTTACCGGAAAGGTTTCTTAAGTAATAAAGTTTTGCTCTTCTTACCTGCCCTTTCTTTATAATCTCAATCTTTGCAATCTTAGGTGAGTATAAAGGAAAAATTCTCTCAACACCAACACCGCTTGAGATTTTCCGGACAGTAAAAGTCTTATTAACTCCATCACCTCTTATGCTGATAACATCACCTTCAAAAGGCTGGATTCTTTCTTTATCACCTTCAATAACTCTAACGTGAATTTTAATATGATCTCCCGGTCTGAAATCGGGGATATCAGTTCTTATTTGATCTGGTATTATTTTATTGAAATCAACCATCTTTTTCTCCATTAATTATTAAACTCTTTCCACTTTCTAGTTAAAATTTCGGATTGTTCTTCTTTCCATTTCCTGATTTCTTTGTCATTACCGGATAACAAAACATCCGGAACTTTCATTCCTTTATATTCAGCAGGACGAGTAAAATTTGGTGCCTGTATTTTTTCTCCATCCTGGAAAGAATCATTCAATGCTGACTCACTATCATTAAGAACACCGGGTATCAATCTAACAATCGCATCAATCATAAGAAGTGCAGGAAGTTCGCCTCCTGTCACAACAAAATTCCCGATTGAAAATTCATCTGTAGCAAATCTCTGCCGAACTCTATCATCTATATCCTTATAGTGCCCGGAAATAAAAATCAGGTTTTTCAAAAGAGAAAGTTTGTTTGCATCCTGCTGGTTAAAAATTTTCCCACCTGGAGATGTGAAAATAATTTTATCGTAAGCTCTCTCTTTTAATAAATTCTCAATACATTCAAAGATCGGTTCAGGTTTAAGAACCATCCCGGCTCCGCCGCCGAATGGCTTATCATCAATCTGTTTATGTTTATCATGTGCATAATCCCGAAGATTATGAATATGAATTTCTATTTTACCTTTATCCTGTGCTCTTTTTATTATACTTGTTTTAAGAGGACTGGCAAGCAGATCGGGAACACCAGATAAAAGATCAATCCTCATCATTGTCGTATAATTCCTCGCCCGGCTTTATGTACAATATTTTTTTTGAAACATCGAATTCTTTAATGTAATCATTAACAGCTGGGATTAAAATCTCGTTACCGTTTTCATCTTCAACAACATAAACATCATTTGCAGGTAAAGATAAAACATCTTTAACCTTTCCTATTTCAACATTATTTTTAAGAACTGTACTGCCGATCATATCATGAACAAAATAATGATCCTTTGGCAGCTTAATTAAATCTTTTTCATCAATAAAAATTTCTTTCCCTTTAAGTATATCTGTACCTTTTTCATCATTAAAATTTTTAAACTTAATTAAAAAATTATCATCAGATCTTTTCACTTTATCAATAATGAATTCTTTTTTGGTATCAAAAAAATCTATATAGACTCTTTTAATATTGAAAAGATGCTTAGGAAAGTCTGTAAGCAAACTTATTTTTACAAAACCTTCGCTGCCGGAAGCAGAAAGAATCTTAGCAAATAAATAATATTCTTTCACTTAAAAAATTGAATCAATCCTTAATCAAGAATTTCAAGGATAGCTCTTTTTCCTTCTTTAGCTGCAATAGCAGTCAACAGTGTTCTCATTGCCTGTGCTGTTTTACCCTGTTTGCCGATAACTTTACCAACATCGTCAGCCTGAACTTTGAGTGAAAGGACAACCTTTTTATCTTCCGGTGTCTTTTCATCTACTTCCACGCCGTCTGGGTTATCCACAAGATGCTTAGCGATGAATTCGATGAATTCTTTCATAGAAGAAACCTCCTATATTAAAGCCAGGGAGCTTATGATAATACGGTACAGTAATCCCAAGGATCTGATGACAACCCGTTATAGCGGATTACTTTTGTCAGCCGGAATTTTCCTCAGAAGCAGCGCCCTTTACTTCTGCTGTACTTTTTCCATTACTTTCTTCTTTAGAAACTTGTTCACCCTTTTGTTCTGATGCTTCAGCTTTTTTAGATTTCTTCTTAGATGTTTTGGTTTTTGATTTTGCTTCCTGCAATTTACTCCACTTATCCATCTCAGAATTAATCTGTTCTTCACTTAATTTGCGACGAGTCAGCTCCCGTTTTAAGGTAATACCTTTTTGCTTCAGTAAACTTTTTACCGTATCGCTTGGTTGAGCACCTTTATTCAGCCAGTATAAAACTCTGTCTTCTTTTATATCAACTGTATGGGGTTTTGTTAAAGGATTATAAAGTCCAACAGCTTCAAGAAATTTACCATCGCGTGGAGATCTTGAATCTGCTGCAACAACTTTATAAACAGGTTGTTTCTTTTTTCCCATTCTTCTTAGTCTTAATTTAACAGGCAATTACTTTTTCCTCCGTTTTTTTTCTAATTGAATTTAAGATTATTAATTAAAGAGCCTTTCCTCGACATTTGTCCGATCATTTTTTGCATTTCATTAAACTGTTTAATCAGCCGGTTAATATCCTGCACCGATGTACCACTGCCTCTTGCAATTCTTTTACGCCTTGATCCATTCAGAATTTTTGGAGTTGATCTTTCTTCAGGCGTCATTGAATTAATTATTGCTTCAACTTTAATGAGCGCTTTCTCATCAACATTAGCATTTTTTATCTGGGAGCTAATTCCCGGAATCATTGCTAAAATGGATGAGAGTGAACCCATTTTCTTGATTGCTTTAATTTGCTTAAGAAAATCGTCAAAATCAAATTTATTTTTACGTAATTTTTCTTCCAGCTTATCGGCTTCAATCTCATCAACATTCTCCTGGGCTTTTTCAACTAATGAGATTATATCACCTTTACCCAAAATCCTTGAAGCCAGTCTATCAGGATAAAAAGTATCTAAATCACTTAGTTTTTCACCATTACTGATGAATTTAATAGGTTTTCCAACCACGGAGCGAATTGAAAGTGCAGCTCCGCCTCTTGAATCTCCATCAAGTTTAGTGAGAATAATTCCATCATAATTGACAATATCATTAAATGCCTTTGCTGAATTTACCGCATCCTGACCGGTCATAGAATCAACAATAAATAAAGTTTCAGCTGGTTTTGTAAGTTCTTTAATCTTTGCAACTTCATTCATCATGTCTTCATCAACATGAAGTCTTCCTGCAGTATCAATGATTATTGTGTCAAGGTGATTTTCTTTTGCATGGGTAAGAGCAAGCGAAGCAGTTTTTAAAGCATCTTTTTCTTCTAATGAAAAAACAGGCACACTAATTTGATTACCAAGAAATTTTAATTGCTCAATAGCAGCAGGACGATAAATATCAGCAGCAACCAGCAATACTTTTCTTTTCTTTTCTTTTAGTCTTTTAGCAAGCTTCGCACTGAAAGTTGTTTTACCGGATCCCTGTAAACCAACAATCAAAATTACTGTAGCACCAGAAGGATTTATATTAAGTTCAGATTGATTGCCACCAAGCAGTAAAGTTAATTCATCATAAATTATTTTTGTGATTAACTGCCCGGGAGTAACAGATGCAATAACTTCTTTTCCAAGAGCTTTGGCAGAAATATTTTCTATAAATTCTTTTGCAACTTTATAATTTACAT
>CAYNUV010000069.1:7719-9811 GCA_964400245.1 uncultured Ignavibacteriaceae bacterium | reverse complement strand
TTCAGGTTACCTCTGCCAATCAAGTCTTTAGAAGAAGCACATAGTTTAATTAATGATGAACTAATTACTGAGTTAACCTGGAAAGTATTATACTTTTTAGGTGAACATTATTTTGATAGAGGGAATCTGAGTAAAGCAGGGGATTATTTAAAATATTCGAAAGAAGTTATTAATTTTATAGCACAAAATATTAATGATGAAAATATGAGAATAAGTTATTTATCGAAACCAGAAAGAAATTCTATCTTAAGGAAGATAGAAATCATGGAGAATAAATTTTAGTATGGATAACTCCGGGGTTAAAATAAAAGTTTATTCCGACAGGACAGATTTTACATCCGTAACATCACTTGTGAGACAATTAGATATTAATGGAACTACAATTATATGTCAGACTCCACGAAGTGTTGAAATTGAACCCGATGATATAATTATACTTCTTTTAAGCAGTATTAATTCAAATATACTGAATAATATTCTGACACTTAAAAACTCATCTCCAAATAAATTTATTATAGTTACAAGAAATGATTCAGCTCTTTTAGTCAGTTCATTAGTAAAATTAGGATTCACAGATATTTTTCTTTTCCCTCATGAAATACCAAAGTTTAATTCTTACCTTCAGGAGATAATAATTAATAATTCTTATCTTTCTACACCAATCAATAGCGGGGAAAGTTCAAAGGCATATGATTTTGATTCTATTATAGGAACATCTGATGAATTTTCTTCAACTATTGAAATAGCAAAAAGAGTTTCTGAGAATAGTAATGTAAGCGTATTACTTCTCGGTGAAACTGGAACTGGAAAAGGATTGCTTGCAAAAGTTATTCATAAAAACGGCAAAGCATTAAATGCCCCATTTGTTGAAATCATTTGTTCTGCAATACCTGAAGATTTACTTGAATCTGAATTATTTGGACATGAAAAAGGAGCCTTTACAAATGCGTTTTACAGGAAGCTGGGTTTGTTTGAGCTCGCTGAAGGTGGAACCCTTTTTTTAGATGAAATAGGTGATTTAAGTTTTAATCTACAGGTAAAACTACTTCGTATTATTGAAAAAAAAGTAATCCGCAGACTTGGTAGTGTTGATGATATTTCTATAAATGCACGGATAATCTCTGCAACCAACAAAAACTTAAGCGAAATGGTTGAGAAAGATCTTTTCAGAAAAGATTTATATCACAGATTAAATGTTGTATCAATAATATTGCCGCCATTAAGGAATAGAGGGTATGATATTATTCTTCTAACAGAAAAATTTATTCAAGAGTTTAATGGATTGTTCGATAAGAATGTAAATACTTTTGGAAATGGATTAAAGGAGTTTTTGATGGGTTACACATGGCCTGGAAATGTTAGGGAGTTAAGAAATGCAGTTGAAAGGGCTGTATTATTAAGTGATGATAATATACTAAAACTCGATGACTTCACAATTCTGTTAAAAAATTTGCCATTAAATCTTTTGGAAAAGGAAGAACACATTATTCATCATCCTAACTTAGTTAGACTTGATTTAAGTTATGAGAATACTGATTTATTGAAACTATCAAAACTTTATGCAAAAGAAGTACTAAGAAAGATGAATGGAAATAAAACCAAATCTGCCAGAGTTCTTGGAATTTCCAGACCAAAACTAGATAAATTACTTCAATAGCTTTTCTTGTTAGTATTGTAAAGTAATTTTACAATACAGCGAATATTACCTTCTATTTTAGGTAAAAAATACTGTATAGAATATTTTCATACCCAATACCTCGAAAATAGAAAAAATTAAGCAGTGGTATAGATATTGTTCTATATCACACGCTATTGTAGGGAAATGTGTCTATTTCTGTGCTATGTTATATTAATGAAGGGAGTGCTATGCTTAAAGCTCTATTCCCCGCGATTATTCTAGTTGGAGTTTGTTTATCTGTAAACGCTCAAACTATGAATAATATTGAGGAAGCTGTTAGATACAGAGTTCCTCAAGTTACAGTTCAACTAGACAATTCCTCAAACTCAAGTGAAACAGTCGATATACAGAATATCGCGGTTCTCGAGAGCAAATCTTCAGCACAAATCCAGGAACTTGGAAGCCGATTTGGTT
>CAYNUV010000069.1:0-7619 GCA_964400245.1 uncultured Ignavibacteriaceae bacterium | reverse complement strand
ACACCAGGTCAAATTCACAATTGGAAGAACTTGGAAGCCGATTTGGTTACACCAGGTCAAATTCACAATTGGAAGAACTTGGAAGCCGATTTGGTTACACCAGATAAAAAGTGCTGGGGATTAGGAAATTGACACAGTTGAATTAATTATCTATTTATAAAAAGATAATTTAAGCCTTCAATTTTATATTGAAGGCTTTTTTTTTGATTTTCCCGATTATTATCTAATAGTTATCTTTCCATGTATATTTTTTATTATTTATGATATCATTCCCTAAATGAAGTCGCTTGTTGTTTTTCTTCTGATTTACTTAATCCAATATTGTATTTATTGTCAACAAACAGAATTGAGAGTTAATTATAAAGACACTTTATATAAAGTAACATTAAAAGAATTTCATGAGAACTACTATTTTTCCTTAAATGATTTCGTTAGAGAATTATCAATTCCTTACCAGTCAGAAAACAAATTTGTTCTGAATGCAGATTTTGGAAAAGCAAAATTATTTGTTACTTCCGGACAGCCATACATAATTATTAAAAAAGAAAATTCCTCAAAAACCTATCAACTTCCTGTATCAATAATTTCTTTTGGCGATGATATTTATTTACCTCTTAATTATTCAATTGAAGCAATAAGCGCAGCCTTTGGAAAGGAAATTTATCCTGATAGTTTAAACTTAATAATTTCTGAAAAGGATTTTGAAGAGAAAGATAATTTCTTTGAAAAGAATTCTGAGTTTCAACAGAGAGCTGAGATTTCAAAAATCCTTATTTATGAAAAAAGTGATGGGCTTGTTGTAAGAATTTTTATGGATCAGAAAATCAATTCTTACAAAAGTTACTATAGCAATAAAGAATTCAAAATCATTCTCAATAATGCAATATTAGTTTCAGATTCTCCTATAGAAATAAAGACCGACTTAGTAAATATTGCCAAATCCCAGATTGTAAATAATAACCTTGAAATAACTTTTAAAATTTATTTTGAATATAACTTCAGCGATATTTCTGAAATTCCGGGAACTACCGACTTAATGATTAGAATTAATGTTGAACCGGAAACCTCTGACTGGTTCATAACGGAAAGTGATAACTTTAAAGTAATGTACAGGGAATCACATTCATCGTTAATTCCTCATATTATTCAATCTGCAGAAAATTCTTTAAAAGTGCTCTCAAATCTTTTTGATTATGTTCCTTCAGAGAAGATTATAATAAATACTTACGATGTTAGTGACTATGGTTTTGGGGCTACAACTACGATTCCACAAAACTATATAAGATTGGAAATAGAACCATTAGAACCCGGTTATGAAAATATTCCTTATAATGAAAGATTACAATGGTTAATAAGCCATGAACTTGTTCATATTGTAGTTAATGATCAATCGACAGGTGTTGAGAATTTCATGAGGAAAATATTTCAGAAAGTATTACCGGAACAAGTACAACCAATTACAACTTTTTACAGCGTTCTTACTAACTACAGCCGCTATACTCCAAGATGGCATCAGGAAGCTATAGCTGTTTTTCTTGAAACATGGATGAGTGGAGGCTTTGGCAGAATTCTTGGGAACTTTGATGAAATGTATTTCAGAACTCTGGTACTTGATGAAAAAGAATTTCCTTCTGATGTAAAACTCGATGCAAAGACAACCCATATTTCCTTTTTAACTGAAACTCTTTTTTATTTATATGGAGCCAGGTTTGCCGCTTACCTGTCAATTAAATATGATTCTCAAAAACTTCTTAATTGGTTTAAAATCTCATCAAGTGATTTTTACAAAAATTTTACAAATAAATTTGAGGATGTTTTTAATACTGATTTTGACGATGCCTGGGATGAATTTATTGAGTATGAAAAACAGTTTCAAAAAAAAAATATAGAAAAACTCAACTCATCTAAAACAACTTATGTAAAAAGAATTACAAGTGAATCCTTTGGTTTTGTAACTCAGCCTCATTATGATCCTGTATCTGAATCTGTAATATTTGGCTACCATCACCCGGATAATTTGTCTTCTATTCAAAAGCTTGATCTTCGTTCCTATTTATATACAGATATACACACTTTACCAACGCCCAGCCAGTACCAGGTTGCTTCAACAGCTTTTGATTGTAAAACAGGACTTTTATTCTTTACAACCAATAATAATCAGCTTTATAGGGATGTTTGGGCTCTTGATACAGAAACTGATGAAACAAAAATCCTTTTCGAAGATTCAAGAATTGGGCATCTTACTGTTTCTCCAAAGACCCATGAATTATGGGGAATAAAACATTCCGGTGGTAAAGCAGCTATAATTTATTCACCATATCCGTATAATATTTTAGAACAGGTAAAAGAATTTTCTGTTGGAGATGAAATACAACAACTGGCAATAAATCCATCAGGAAGATATCTTGCTGCTACTTTGCTCAGATCTAATGGAGAACAATCTATTATTCTAATAAATTGTGATAGTTTATTAAAAGGTTCAATATTCCAATTCAGTTATGTTACATCAAACGGATCACCTGAAAATCCTTCGTGGAGTCTGGACAGCAAATATTTATTCTGGAATTCTTATGCAAATGGTATTTCAAATATTTTTAGGATTTCTCTTGGTGATGCGCTTTTAGAAAATAAAAATATTATTGCATTAAGCCACACATTGAGAGGTTTATTTAAACCAATACAAATTGGTGCTGATTCATTGTTTGCTTTTGAGTTTACAACTGAAGGTTTAATCCCTGTAATAATTGAGGATAAACCTGCAGGAGTATTACCTGCAATTGAATACCTTGGCCAGGAAGTGATAAAGAAAAATTCAGAAGTATATAACTGGTATGTTCAGCCATCTTCAGAAACAAGTTCACTTAAAAGCCAGGATGAAGAGGTGGAATATAATGGTTTAGAAAATCTTAAAATCCAAACATTCATTCCTGTTATTAGCGGATTTCAAAAACAGAAAATGTTTGGGATATATACTCATATTTCAGATCCATTATTAAATCATGATATAACAATCGAAATGGGTTATTCACCATTTAATGAAAATCCTTTAGGACCTAAATGGCATTTTAAGGGAAAGTATGAATACAAAAAGCAATTTGAAATTGGCGTAGATCATAATGCACCTGATTTTTATGATCTTTTTAATGAAAGAAAACGTGGACTGATTGGAACGAAATACCGTTTAGGAAATACGTACTATTGGATTTATGATAATCCTTTAAAAATAAAACAGCAATCTGAAATATCTTATTATACTGATTTGATATTTATTAACGATAATCTTGTAAGAGTTTCACAACCGGATTTCCTGGTTGCACAAACAAATTTTAATTCAAGAGATTTGAGAAGAACAATAGGCAGCTCTGATTTTGAATATGGAAATGAATTTAATGTAACTCTGATGTTATTCGGAACAAAGTCGCAAAATGAATTTGAATATGTGGGTCAAATTTATACTGAGTGGGATCATCTCACAACTTTCTTTTTCGCGCATAATGTTTTTTATTTCAAACTGGCTGGCGGTTATCTTAATAATAATGAAAAACTATTTCAGGGAAGATTCTTTTTCGGTGGTTTTGGTAACAGGGCTTTGGAGAATGTTGATGTAAAACAGTATAGAAAAGTTTTCAGATTTCCCGGTATTCCAATCTATAGTCTTGATTCAGAAAAATTTGTAAAAGTTATGGTGGAAAATAATCTTCCTCCATTAAGATTTGGAAATGCATCAATCGGACAGCATTTTCTTAATCATATTGACTTTTCAATTTATTCGCAGGTTTTGTATACAAAATCCTCATTGGGAGAAAAATGGATTGATGCAGGTGCACAATTAAATTTAATTTTCAAACATTGGTTTAATCTCGAATCTACACTTTCAGTCGGAATTGCAAATGCCTGGTTTGAAAGTGGTGAAGATTGGGAATGGTTTGTTTCATTCAAATTGCTAAGGAATTAAAATTTACATTTTCTTAATGAAATCGGGAAATTCTACAATTATTAATATTTTTGTATACTAAAAGTGAAATTTTGAAGTTATTTTCTGTGGAATGTATTTTGTTAAATATCGTAAGATTACTAAGTATTTTCCTCAAAAAACCTTATTAAAGATTATGAAATTATCAGAATTAAAAAAAAGTGTTGATGAAAGTCCGATTAATCCGGCATCTGAAACACAGGAATCCTTTGAGAGAGTAAAAAATCTTGAGCTCATTCTTGATATAGTCAAGAGTATAAACAGAACTCTTATCCTTGATGATGTATTGGAGCTTGTCTTAAAGAATGCAATAACACTTACAAATTCCGACCGGGGATTTATTGTATTAAAAAATCAGCATGGAAAGCTTGAATATAAGATTGGGCTTGATGCAGGAGAAAATCCGCTTCACGAAAATCTTTTTAATGTAAGCACAACTGTTGTTGAAAATGTTTTTGAAGAAGGACACTCGAGATTTATTGAAGGCGCACAGAGCGATACAAATTATGATCCGAGTAAAAGTATTCTTCGACTGGAGCTTCAAACTATTTTATGTTCACCTCTTATCACTGATGAAAAAAAAATAGGTGTTATTTATGTTGATAGTAAACATCTTCATAAAATAAACGTGCGTGAAATAACAGATACTTTTGAAATACTTGCCGGTCAGGCAGCAACTGCGATCCGGAATGCGCAATTGTACCATGGACAGATAAGTGCCTATAATGCTTTGCAGGAAGCGAACACTCAGCTTATAAGGGCAGAACGTAAAGTACTTAAATCAAGTATTGATGCGGAAATCGGACAATCTCTCCAGGGGCTTGTTCATATTGCTCTTCTCGAAACTGAAAGTCTTATGAGAACAATTGAGAAAGTGCAAAAAGATTTTGAGTCAAAATTAATGGATCACGATACTATTTTCTTTGACAGGCTGAAATTAAAATCTAAAGTAGCTTCCGATAGTATAAGAAGTATTCAAAAGTATGCACAGGTTCTGATGGAAACTTCTGTAATGAACCTTAATAAAGACAGTGGTGATCTTAACAGGACTATTCATTCTGTTATTAAATATATTTCACCAATGAAGAAATTCCATTCGATCAACTTTAAAACTGATCTTAAGAAACTGCCTTTATGTGATTATGATTCGGAACAGATTCAACATCTTCTCGTTCATCTTTTTACTAACTCGGCTGAAGCAAAGAAAGATGCAACCATTACTATAAGAACCTACTCAGAGAACAACAGGATTTTTGCTGAAATTGAAGATAATGGTCCGGGATTTCCTGTTGATAAAGTCAATTCATTCTCGGATCTTTTAACTATCAAATCCGGAAGTTATGGGTTGTTTCTCTGTAAAAGTATTATTGATCAGCACAATGGTGAAATTAAAATTATTAATAAACCACAGGGTGCAAGTATCCAGTTTTCTTTATCGGTAGCTTTATAGTATGCAGGATTTAATTAATAATTACTTCAAATCGTTTTATGATTTTATTCAATTTCCTACCCAGGTAATTGATAGCAAAGGTGAGATAGTTTATATAAACCCGGCTTTCACTTTTCAATGGGGGTATGAACTGAGTGAGCTAAAGGAATATTCTGTTTTTGAAGATGCTGATTTAAAAAGAAACAGCATTCAAAATTCAATTAAACAGATATTTGAAAATAAAAATCACCTGGTTGTTAATAATTATTCCGATTCACTTTTAAGAAATAAAGGAATTATTGTTCCTATATTCAGGACAAATATATTTTACCTCACGGTAAATGATGAAAATTTTGTCGTGCTTTTTCATGTAGATCAAACTGAAATGGTTCTTGCAGAAGAAGAAGTTAAAAAAGCCAGGGACGGAAATAAAGAAGCTGAAAGATTAAAAAATACTTTCCTTAATGTTCTTTCACACGAATTAAGAACACCATTGAATATTATACTCGGTTATGCATCTATTATTAAAGATAATCTTAAAGATAAAATCACCCCGGAAGAAACAGTATATATAGATAATTTATATAATGGCAGTGAAAGACTTTTCAAAGGTATAACCCAGATGCTTGAGTTTGCACAGCTTGATGCCGGGAATTACAAGCTTAACATTGAGGCTCATGATCTTAATGCAATACTAAAAAAAGGTATTGGCAGCATACAAAAACTTGCCCAGGAAAAGAAGCTTGAAGTTCGAAACCAACTGACGGATAAGCCTGTTTATGTTGATGTTGACTACCAGTGTATTTACAACGCAGTAAATAATATTCTTGGCAATGCTATAAAGTTTACCAAGCAGGGATTTATAGAGGTTGAATTAAAAGTTTTGCAGGATAAGGAACTTGTAATTTGTAAAATAAAAGATTCAGGTGTTGGAATTTCATCTAAATATCTTGATCACCTTTTCCAGCCTTTCAGCCAGGAAGATTTGAATATTGGAAGACATTATGAAGGAAACGGACTAGGACTTGCGCTTACGAAAAGATATATTGAAAAAATGGGAGGTTCACTTCTTGTAGACAGCATTAAAGGTGTCGGTTCAACTTTTTCTTTTACACTTCCTCTTTCTCAAAACTTACGTGCGCATCTTGGAGCCAAGAAGCAACCGACTAAAAATCTTAAAAGAATTTTAATGTTGGATGACTCCAGCGAATCTTATGATTTGTTAAAGGCATTCCTTAAAAACAAATATGAAATTGATGCCCACAATTTTCGCGATTTCAAAATTGACTTGATAGATAATGAAGACCATGGAGTTATAATATTCGATGTAAACCATAATCATTGGGCTCAAAGTTTACTGATTTGCCGTGACCTTAAAAAGAATGATGCCCTTAACCGTCCGTTAATCGTAATATCAAGCGAGTTTATGGAAGATAAAATAAAAGAATTCTATGAAGCCGGTGTTGATAAGTTTATTGTTAAACCCTTCTCAAGAAATGATCTTGTTAAAACTCTCGAAGAAGTAATTTCGTTGAGTTAGTATTTAATCGCATTTCAATTCCAACAATTCTGTAAAAAGTCTCTTCACTATTTGCCAATATTTTTTGTAATTTTTCATTTAATAATAACGCATTACAATTGTCGTTCTTAATAAGAGAGTAAGCAATGAAAGAAACTGATGGATTAAAAAATAAAGTTCAGCTCGCTTTCAAAAACTGGGAAGAAAATTCGTTTAAAAAATCTGTTGAAAAAAATCCCGAAAGAGAAAAAGAATTTACAACAATCTCCTTCACACCTGTTAAACCTTTATACACTCCAATTGATTCTGACGCAGAAGATTATCTAGAAAAGATAGGCTTCTCCGGGGAATATCCTTACACAAGAGGTATTCAACCAACAATGTACAGGGGAAAACTCTGGACGATGCGGCAGTATGCAGGCTTTGGAACAGCTAAAGAATCGAACAAGCGTTACAGGTATTTACTTTCTCACGGTACTTCAGGACTCTCGGTTGCTTTCGATCTTCCTACACAAATTGGGTATGACAGCGATGATCCATTAGCTTATGGTGAAGTAGGAAAAGTTGGTGTTGCAATAGACACTCTTGCCGATATGGAAATTCTTTTTGATCAGATACCTCTTGATAAAATTTCCACATCTATGACAATAAACGCTTCAGCTTCGGTTCTTCTTGCTATGTATATTGCAGTTGCAGAG
>CAYNUV010000068.1:0-9914 GCA_964400245.1 uncultured Ignavibacteriaceae bacterium | reverse complement strand
TGGTGTTGGTACAAGAGGAGAAGCTCCATATCCTATACAAACTCCGTTTGGAACACGGTATCAAATGGTTCCGGTTGAAATTGATGAAACTCTTATGAAAGAAATTGCTCAACTTACAGGCGGCGAATATTTTAGAGCGACAGATAATAAAAAGTTAAAAGAGATTTACAATACTATAGATAAGCTTGAAAAAACAAGAGTAGAAATAACATCTTACAGAAATGCTAAAGAGCTTTATTACTCATGGCTTGGTGGAGGAATTATTTTGCTGTTGATGGAGTTAGGATTATCAAGAACAATTTTAAGAAAGCTGCCATGAAAAATTCAAGAAGAATGGATGAATGCTTGAATGAGTGTATTAAAGAGATTTCAAACATTCAAACATTCAAACATTCAGTCATTCAATCTTACTTTATGAAGTTTGTTGAAAAAAAATAGTTGTAAATAATTTGTAAATAGAAAAATATTAATAAAGATTTTATGTTTAGATTTGCTTATCCTGAATATTTGCATGCACTTTATATAATACCAGTCCTGATTGTTTTGTACTGGTTTTATAGAAAGAACAGGACAAAGTTTCTTATTATGTTTTCAGAAAGGAAGCTTCATAATATTTTATTTCCATCTTTCAGCGGCCTGAAAAATACTGTTAAATTTAGTTTAGTGATTATCTCATTAATTTTTTTAATAATTGCCGCAGCTAATCCCCAGGTTGGAACTAAGATGCAAGAAGTTAAGCAAACCGGGATTGATGTTTTTATTCTGCTCGATGTTTCGAATAGTATGCGAGCAGAAGATATAAAACCAAACCGGCTCGATAAAGCCAAGTACCAGATTTCAAATCTTATAAGCAGACTAAGAGGAGACAGGATTGGTTTAATTATTTTTGCGGGAGACGCTTATGTACAATTTCCGCTGACTACAGATTATTCAGCAGCAAATCTTTTTCTTTCAGCTGTTGATTTTAATTCTGTTCCTAACCAGGGGACAGCAATTGGGCCGGCACTTTCGCTTGCTTTAAAATCTTTTGATAAAAAAGTTGCAACAGAAAAAGCTATTATAATTATTACGGATGGTGAAGATCATGAAGGAGATATTACCAGTGTTGTTACCGAAGCAAATAGTGCAGAAATAAAAATTTATACAATTGGGCTTGGCTCAACCAGCGGTTCACCTATTCCTGTTTATAATGCAAGAGGAGGACAAACCGGTTTTAAGAAAGATAACCAGGGTAATGTTGTTCTTACTAAGCTTGATGAAGAGATATTGAAACAAATTGCTGCATCGGCTGATGGAGAATATTACCGTGGCTCAAATTATGACGATCATCTTGATAAAATTTATGAAGACCTTTCTGAGCTTGAGAAATCTGAATTTGGAGTAAAAAAAGTAACTGATTACGAGGACCGGTTTTATTATTTTTTAGCACCTGCTATTTTCTTTTTGATTTTTGAATTCTTTCTTAATGAAAGAAGGACAAAATGGTTTAATAGTATTATTTTAAAATTAGGTATTAAGCAATTAAAACCATGAACATCATTAAATCACTAATAATATTTATAATTTTTTCATTACCAGTATTTGCACAGCGAAGTGAAGTAAATAATGGAGTTGATCAATACCATGAACAAAAATTTGCTGATGCCGAAGTAAACTTCAAAAAAGGCAAAGAGAAAGCTCCAAACAATTTTGAATCCCACTTCAATCTTGGTGATGCTTATTATAAGCAGAAAAGGTTTGATGAATCTATAAAAGAGTTTTATTCATCACTTGAACTGACTGACATTCCGGAGTTAAAAGCAAAAACTTATCACAACATCGGGAATTCATTTTTAAAATCTAAAAAGTATAAAGAGAGCATTGAAGCGTATAAAAATGCTTTGAAGATTAATCCTAATGATCAGGAAACGAAGTATAATCTTTCTTATGCACTTGATCAGTTAGATAAACAAAACCAGCAGGAGCAGAATCAAAACAAAGATCAGAATAAGGACAGGAACGAAAATAAGGATCAGAATAAAGATCAGAATCAACAGAATGATAAAAAAGATCAGCAGCAAAATGAACAAAAAAAACCTGATCAGAATCAGCAAACTCAGCAGGATAATACAAAAGCCCAGCAGCAGAAAAACCAAATCTCCAAAGAAGAAGCTGAAAGAATATTACAGGCATTGAAGAATAATGAACAGGATATTCAGAAAAAACTCAGAAAAAAAACCGGTAATCCAATTAAAAGAGAAAAGGATTGGTAAGTAGAATACAAGAAGCAAGTTCAAATGTGTAAGAGCAAGTTCAAGGAATATAAAGATTAGTATTCAACTTGCTCTTGAAAAATTATGATGATTAAAAGTATAATAAAATATATAGTTCTCGTTTTTGTTGTTACACAAACTTCAGTGAATTTTGCGCAAACTTTTGTAGCTACTGTCAGTCATTCCAAAATAGGATTGGATGACCAGTTTGATGTATCATTTACATTTTCTGCAGATAACGTAAACGGTGTTAAAAATTTTTCGCCATCTGACTTAAACAATTTTTATGTTCTTAGCGGTCCCAATCAATCAACAAGCATGCAGTTTATTAATGGTGTTTCCTCCGGTTCAAGATCTTATTCGTATTATGTGAAAGGAAAATCTGTCGGGAAGGTAACAATCGGAAGTGCATCAATTGATTACAATGGGAAAATATTTAAAACAGATCCCGTTACTGTTGAATTTGTAAAAGGTTCATCACAGCCAAACCAGCAAAGCCAGGTTTCAGTTGATGAGGAGATAAGCCAGAATCTTTTTATTAAAGCATTTGCTGACAAACAGAAAGTTTACCAGGGCGAGCAGGTTACTGTAACTTATAAACTTTATACAAGATTAAATATTGCATCTCAAATGTCTGTCACCAAACTTCCCCAGTATAAAGGATTCTGGGCTGAAGAACTTGATGCAGATAAAAACATTCTGTTCACGACTGAAGTTATTGATGGCAAACAATACAGAGTTGCTATTCTAAAAAGAGTTGCTTTATTTCCATCACAATTTGGAGAACTTTCTGTAACTCCTTTTGAATTAAATGTTCCGGTTGTAATTCAGAAAAAGAAAAAAGGTAATAGTATTTTTGATGATTTTTTTTCAGATCCTTTCAGCAGAGGAGAAACAGTTGAGTATCTTGCAAAATCAAATACACTTAAAGTAAATGTACTTGCACTCCCCGAGGAAAATAAACCTGAAACATTTACAGGAGCTGTAGGTGATTTTAAGCTTACCACATCTCTTGATAAAGAATCAACAAAAACAAATGAACCGGTAGCATTAAAAATAGATCTAAGCGGAACAGGAAATATAAAACTCCTTGATGTTGCTGAAATCAAACTTCCTCCCGGAGTTGAAAAATATGATCCGAAAATTTCCGAACAGGTAAATCGTTCAGGCAAAATTTCCGGCAAAAAAACTTTGGAGTATTTAATTGTTCCAAGAACTCCAGGTGAAAAAGAAATACCTGAGATTAAATTTTCTTTCTTCAATCCCAATAGAAAGTCTTATGTCACACTATCTTCTCAGATTTACACTATTAAAGTAGCACAGGGAGATCGGACAGCAGATAGTGATATCAGCGGGTTAAATAAAGAAGATATTCAACTTTTAAGTGATGATATACGCTACATAAAAACTTCCTCGGATGATCTGAATAAAAAAAGCGAATTGATGATTTTCAAATTTGGTTTCTGGGCTGCAGTTGGTGTTCCTTTAATTGCGCTTGTTGGCTTAATAGCTTTCAAGAAAAGAGATGAAAAACTCTCAGCAAATATTCAATTGTTACGCTATCAGAAAGCTCAGAAAGTAGCTAAGAACAGATTAAAAATTGCCAACAACCTGATGATTGCAAATAAAGATGTTGAGTTTTATACAGAATTATCACAGGCACTATTTGGTTATCTTGAAGATAAGCTTCGTATTCCCAAAGCTGAATTCTCTGTTGACAGGGCAGCATTTGAATTGCAAAAAAGAAATGTTCACCAGGATATTATACAGAAATTCCAGAAGACTGCACAAAAATGCGAGTTTGTAAGATTTGCACCCGGAAGCAATGGGTTGACTGCGATGAATGATATGTATAATGAATTATCTGAATTAATTATTGATATTGAAAAATCGGTTTCGGTTAAAAAGCATGCTTAACAGAAAAAACATATTATATTATTTTATTGTTGCTTTACTTCTTAATATTTCTTTTCCATTTGCACAAAATGAAGAAGAAATATTTCAACAGGGAAATGAGTACTTTGTGCAGAAGCAATATGAAAAAGCAATTGAATCATACTCCCATCTTATTAATTCAAGATATGAAGGGACATCGCTCTTTTATAACTTAGGCAATACATATTACAGGGAAGGTAAGATTGGTTATGCAATTCTTTATTATGAAAAAGCATTAAGGCTTTCTCCCGGTGATGAAGATACAAAGCACAATCTGGCTCTCGCAAATTTAAAAACGATTGATAAACTGGAATCGCTTCCTCAGTTTTTCCTGTTTGATTGGTGGGAAGGATTACTTGCGTTATTTTCAACTTCAGGATGGACAATTATAGCTTACATTTTTTATATCCTTTTTATATTTTCTTTGGGATTTTATTTTTATGCAGAAAATGCTTTGAAGCAAAGAGTTGTTTTAATTTCGGGTTTAGCAGGTTTACTGTTTTTAATTTTTAGTTGTTCGCTTTTAATGATTAAGTTAAACAGGGAATTAAATGTTAAAAATGGAATTGTTATAGAAAATACAGTAAATGTAAAACTTTCTCCCGATTCAGACAGTAATGATGCATTTATTGTTCACGAAGGTTTGAAAGTAAGATTAGAAGATAAAGTTGATAACTGGGTTAAGATAAAGTTGGAAGATGGTAAAGTTGGCTGGATACAGGAAGATGATGCAAAAGTTATTTGATATTCTATAAGAAACAGATGAAAATTGTTATTTATTTGTGATCTGTTTTTTATGATTTGGAATTAAATTAATAAATAAATACAGAAAGGTAGTACAATGAGAAGATTCATTTTTTTTGCACTGGCATTAGTTTTAAGTGTGGGTATTTCGTCTTTTGCGCAGGATAAAACAAAAGATGAAAAGAAAGAAACAAAAACTGTTGTGGACAGCACTACAGTGTTTAATACAATCTGTCCTGTTTCAACAGAAGAAGCAGACCCTGAGATTACCTATACTTATAAGGGTAAAACTTATGCTTTATGCTGTAAGAATTGTTTAAAGAAATTCAAAAATGATCCGGGAAAATATATCTCCAAATTGAGTGAAGATGGAAAATCAATTAAAAAAAAATGAGTAGAACTATTAAATAGTTTAAAAAGCTCCTCCTTTTTAGCAGGAGTTTTTTATTTTAAAGTAACGCATTAAAATTTTTATTTATGGAAAACAGAAACTATAAAAAATATAATAACATCAAGCTTGCGATTGGAATCGGAAAAGGAATTATTTCTTTCATCCTGATTTTATTATTTGTATCTCTTGGGTATAGTACTCTTTTAGCAAATTATCTTTCAGGATATTTTTCTAATTCATATTTACTCTTTATATCTTTTGTTTTTGCAACCGGCATTATAACTTCAATCATTTTCGCTCCTGTAAATTATTATACAGAGTTTTACCTTGAGCATAAATACAATCTTTCCAACCAGACTTTTATTAAATATATAATTGAACATTTAAAAGGATTGCTTATCTCAGTTGTTATTGGTGTACCCATTTTACTTTTTTTCTTTTATGTATTGAGTAAATTTGGTTCACTTTGGTGGTTTCCTCTTGCGATTGGTTTGTTTATCATATCTGTAATCCTTGGAAGGATTGCTCCTGTTCTTATTCTTCCTCTTTTTTATAAAATAATTCCAATTGATAATGAAGATTTGAGATCACGAATTGAAAAGCTTTCCAAAGATGCAGGAATTAAAGTTGAGAACGTTTATAAATTCGATATGAGCAAGAATACCAAAAAAGCTAATGCAGCCTTTACCGGGCTTGGCAAATCAAAAAGAATTTTACTTGGTGATACTCTTCTTGATAATTACAGCGAGGATGAAATTGAAACTGTGGTTGCCCACGAGCTTGGACATTATAAAAAGAAACACATTTCAAAAAATATTATTATCGGAACAACAACAAGCTTCTTAACTTTATTCTTAATTGCTATTCTTTACGAAAATACAATCGGGCTCTTCGGATTTAATTCTATAACTGAAATTGATGCTTTACCGATATTATCTTTATGGGGAGCTCTTATTGGGCTTATTCAAAGTCCTTTCGGGAATATTCTTTCCCGTAAGTTTGAATATGAAGCTGATGAGTATGCAGTAACTTCCACAGGAAAGCCGGCACCATTTATTTCAACTCTTGAAAAACTTACTGAACAAAATTTAGGTGATAAAGATCCGCATCCTTTTGTCGAATGGTTTTTTTACAGCCATCCTTCCATTAAGAACAGGATAAATGCTCTTAAGAAATTTATTGATCAAAGAGATGATCCATCTTTTCCCGGGAACTTGAGTTTGAAGGTAACTAGTTGACTTACCTGAAATTAATTTTGCTCCTGATTCATACAATTATTGTTTCAACATTAGCTTTACTTGCCTCTTTAATTGATCCAAGCCATAAAACTTATTTTGTACTTACAAAAGTTTTTTCTGCTCCTGTTCTTGCAATAGCCGGAATAAAAGTGAAAATAACCGGAAAAGAAAATGTCGTTCCTAAAACACCTTATGTATTTGTTTCAAATCATGTAAGTCTTTTTGATATTCCTGTTCTTCAGAGGTATGTACCAAATGATTTTAGTTTTGTATTTAAAAAAGAAATTGGCTGGGTTCCGTTATTTGGATGGCAGATGCAGTTGGGCCCGCATATTATGATAGACAGGCAGAATCCTGAAAAAGCTCTGAAGAGTATTGAAAAAGCAAAGATGATGCTTGTTCTCAGGAAAATTTCTGTTCTGCTTTTTCCTGAAGGGACAAGAAGTAAAACAGGTGAGATGCTTCCCTTTAAAAGAGGTGCTTTTCATCTTGCTGCTCAGGTTGGATTTCCAATTATTCCTGTTACAATTTCAGGGACGAAAAATCTTTTTCAGAAAAAACCGTTAAGAATAAATTCTGGCAATCTTACCCTTAATTTTGGTAAACCAATTCCGGCTGATAATGTAAGCAGCAGGAAAGAAGAACTTGAACTTATGGGAAAAGTAAGAGATATTATAAGCGAAAATTATAAGGAATTATCAGGTGTCGGTAACTCTTAAAGATGTAGAACATATTGCAGAACTTGCACGTCTTAAATTTTCAAAAGATGAGCTTGAAAATTTTACACATCAGCTTAACCAAATTCTTGAGTATATGGAAAAGTTAAACGAACTTGATACAAAAAATATTAAGCCGTTATCTCACCCGATAGAAGGGAATAACATTTTCAGGGAAGATGAACTGAAACCATCAATCAGCAGGGAAGAAGCTCTTAAAAATGCACCTGATAGTGATGATGAATTTTTTAAGGTTCCGAAAGTAATAGGGTAAGTTTTAATAAGGAGAATAAAATGGGCAAGATAGTATTTGAGTTTCCGGAAAATATCAACAAAAAAATAAAAATTGATTCAGTAAAACGGATAAAAAATCTTGTTGAAAATTTCGAAGGTAAAAAGTCCGGGAAAGTATTCGAGAAACTTCTAAAATACAGGGGTAAAGCCCGAAATAAATCTGTTACTCAGGATGAACTTCATACTCAAGAAGACAGATAATGGATATTTTTATTGATAGTTCAATAATCATAGAAGTTTTTAAAGAAAATAAAGAGGCCCTTCAGATCGTTGAAATAATTAAAGATCGAACAAATGTAATCCCTCATATTAATTCAATAGTTGTAAGCGAAGTCAGTTATTTCCTATTAAAAAAAACCAAAATATCTGTACAAGAAATCAAGGATTTATTATTTGATTATAAGTTCTTGGATATAAATAAAGAAATCACAAATAGAATTTTTGGTTATCTGGACAAATACGAACTATATCCCAACGACGCTTTTATTTTGGCAACTTGTAAATACTACGGGATTAAAACTCTTCTCTCTATGGACAATGATTTTATAAAATGCTGTCTTCAAGAAAAAATAACCCTGATTAATTCTCCTGATCTTTCTTCTCATATTAAATAAATTTTATGATTGTAGGAATAATTCCCGCTCGTTTTGCTTCATCAAGATTATTTGGTAAGATACTTGCCGATATTGGCGGTAAGCCGATGATCCAGCATACTTATGAGAATGCAAAAAAATCAAATCTCCTTAATGAAGTTATTCTTGCAGTTGATGATGCTAAAGTCGCAAAAGTTGCAGAAGGTTTCGGCGCGAAAGTGATTATGACGCCGAAAGATATTCAATCCGGTTCCGATAGAGCAGCTTATGTTGTAAAAAATCTTCCTGAAGCAAAAATAATTGTTAATATACAAGCAGATGAGCCGTTCATTAAAAGTACAATGATTGACCAGGCGATTGAACCTTTATTATTTGATAAAAGTGTGAATGTCTCTACTCTTGCAAAAAGAGTTGAAACAGTTGAGGAGTTAAGATCTCCATCTGTTGTTAAAGTTGTTTTTGATTACAATAACTTTGCAATGTACTTCTCGCGTTCACCCATTCCTTTTGTAAGAGATGCAAAAACCAACAGTGAGAAAATTCAGCTTGCGGAAATTTATAAGCATATTGGGCTATATGTTTTCCGGAAAGAATATCTTTTAAAGTTTACAAAACTGCAGCCGACAGACCTTGAAAAAACAGAAAAGCTCGAACAGCTTAGAATGCTGGAGAATGGTTTTAAAATAAAAATAGTAACAACTGAGTTTGATACAATTTCTGTAGATACTCCTGAAGATCTTGAGAGAGTAAGGAAATATTATCAGAAATACATTGTATCGAAGGAGAAAATGTAGATTATTAAAAAAATGATTTTGCCTCAGAAAAAATTTAACCTTATTTTGCATTATGGATTGTATCTTTTGTGATATTATTGCAGGGAAATCTGAAGCTGAGATTCTCTATCAGAATGAAAAAATTATTTCCTTCCTGGATATAAGGCCTGTTAATTACGGACACACACTTGTAATTCCCAAAAAACATTATGAAAATTTCCTTTCAGTTCCTGTTGATGAATTTGATCATTTAATGAAAGCTATGCAATATATCGCAACAGCCGTTAAAACAAGTGTTAATGCTGATGCTTTTAATCTCATTGTTAATAATGGTAAAGCTGCTGGCCAAACAATTTTTCATTTTCACTTTCATATTATTCCCCGATACTCTAACGATTTTAAGTTTAAACCGGAGTTTAAAAAATATTCCAATGGTGCAATGAAAGAATTTGCAGATAAAATCAGGTCTGAAATAAATAAGCAAAAGGATTTATTTAATGGATAAAAAAATAAGAGTTCTTGTAGCAAAAGCCGGGCTTGACGGACATGACAGGGGAGCTAAAGTTATTGCAGCAGCATTGCGTGATGCTGGAATGGAAGTTATTTATACAGGTTTAAGACAAACTCCTGAAATGATTGTTGAAGCAGCACTCCAGGAAGATATTGATGTTATAGGGATAAGTGTTTTATCAGGTGCACATATGACTATCTTTCCAAAGATAATGAATCTTATGAAAGAAAAAGGATTGAATGATGTTCTCTTAACTGGCGGGGGAATAATTCCTGAAGAAGATATTAATGAGCTCAAAAAAATCGGTGTTGGAGAATTGTTTACACCGGGAGCTACCACAACAAAAATTGCCGACTATATCAAAACCTGGCGCGAAGAACATCCCCGGAATTGACCCGGCTTTTTCGAGTCAGAGGAAGTTCAGATTTTAGTAAATGAAATTAAAGAGGCTGGTTTCTATGAAATGG
>CAYNUV010000067.1:0-9952 GCA_964400245.1 uncultured Ignavibacteriaceae bacterium | reverse complement strand
CTTATGCCGGTTCAAAAAGCTTTTACAGGTTTGAAGAAGCTGTAAATAAAATTACCCGCATGAAACATATTATTCCTACTCACCAGGGAAGAGCTTCCGAGAAAATTTTATTTTCTATTATAGGCGGGAAAGGAAAATATTTTCCCAACAACACTCACTTCGATACCACAAGGGCAAATATTGAATTCACCGGTGCTGAAGCTGTTGATCTTTTAAATGAAACCGGTAAGCATCCTGAAATCAGGGCCAACTTTAAAGGGAATATGGATGTTGAAAAGCTTGAATCTTTTATAAAAGAAAAAGGCGCAGCAAATATTCCTCTCTGCATGATTACTGTTACAAATAATTCAGGTGGTGGCCAACCGGTTTCAATGCAGAATATCAGGGAAGTGAAGGAAGTTTGTAAAAAATATAATATCCCATTGTTTATCGATGCATGCCGCTTTGCTGAGAACGCTTACTTCATAAAGATAAGAGAAAAAGGATATGAGAATAAGCCTTTGCCTGAGATTGCCCAGGAAATGTTTTCTTATGCTGATGGTGCAACAATGAGTGCAAAGAAAGATGGTCTTGCAAACATCGGTGGTTTTCTTGCTATGAATGATCCTGATCTTGCAATGAAATGCAGAAATCTTTTAATTGTTACAGAAGGATTTCCAACTTACGGCGGACTTGCCGGAAGGGACCTTGAAGCAATTGCGCAGGGACTCGATGAAGTTCTTGATGAAAACTATCTTCATTATAGAATTAGAAGTGTTGAATATCTTGGAGAAAAACTTGTTTCTGCCGGTGTTCCTATTATTGAACCGCCCGGCGGACATGCAATATATATAGATGCAAAAAGGTTTCTTCCTCATATTCTTTCAGAACAATTTCCCGGGCAGTCAATTGTTTGTGCCCTTTATACTGAAGGAGGAATCAGAGCAGTTGAGATTGGCAGTGTAATGTTTGGTAAGTATGATGAGAATGGAAAACTGATCCCTCCAGCAATGGAATTAGTGAGGCTTGCAATTCCAAGAAGAGTTTATACTCAAAGCCATATTGATTTTGTTTCCGAAATTGTTCTTGAAGTATTTAAGAACAGGAAATCATTAAAAGGTTATAAGATTGTTTATGAAGCCCCGATGCTGAGGCATTTTACCGCAAGATTTGAAGAGATAAATTAGATTCATTCTGAACTTGTTTCAGCATCTCTCTAAATCAAGTAAGATTCCGAAACAAGCCTACCCTGCCGGCAAGGCAGGTTCGGAATGACTTATTGTAAATGAAAATCAAAAAACTATATTCCTTCTCAAACAAAAGACAAATCTGGAGAATTATTCCCACAGCTTCCGGCAAATTAATTATTGAAGAAAGAGATAAAGAAAAGGGAGAAGCTTTCTTTAATTGTATTGATATTAAATCCGGCAAAAAAATATTCAACAGTTTTCAGCTTGAAGAAAAATTCTGGGTTGGAATTGAAAAAATTTCTGATGATATAATTTTCTTTCACAGGTTCAGAAAACCAAATATGCCGGGGCATCTTGGAATTATTGCATTCGATATTCTTAATCAAAATATCTTATGGAAGACAGAGGAGTTTATTTTTCTTTTTATTTATGAAAACAATTTATATTGCTACAAGGAAAAATTTGACGGCAGGCAATATTTTAAACTAAATATTAAAACTGGTGAACTGCTTGAAGATCTTAGTGATAATTCAGGTGAAATAAATCTATTAAGAGATAAATCTTTAAATGAGGAAAGTTTTAAAGGATATTATTTTCCTAAACTGTTTACTCCTGAACTGGAAGATGATGAAAAAGCTAAAGTTTTTTTATCCGAACTAAAAAATAAAAAACTTCTTTCCGGTAAGATTGAATATATCACCCGAAGCAATTTTATTTTTTTTAGTTTTCATGAGGTTCTTCCTTCTGGTGATGAAATGAGGAATCTTTTCAACACAGTTGATATTAGTACAGGAAAAGTTATTTTTGAAGAAGAACTTAACAGAGGAATAAGAAGTTATGTTCCCGATTCATTTTTTATTAAAGATGATCTGCTTTTTCTTATAAAAAATAAATCGGAATTAATAACGTGTTCTATTGAAAAATAGAACAACTAACCAGGCACATTATGGAAATAACAGAGAAAGAAAAAGGAGTTCTGTTATTAGCTGCCCGTGAATCTATAGAAACCCTGTTTAATAAAACCAACCTTAAGAAAATTAATTATTCTCTTTATCCAACACTCAAACTTCATCTCGGTGCTTTTGTTACATTAAGAATCAAAAAAGATTTACGTGGCTGTATAGGCTATATCTTTACAGACAAAACTTTGTATGATACTATTTGTGAAGCTGCAAAGCAGGCTGCGTTTTCTGATCCACGGTTTCTTCCATTGACAAAAGAAGAATTGGATTTGATTAATATTGAAATATCGGTTCTTTCTTTTCCGCAAAAGATAAATGATTACAGCGAGATAATTATTGGTGAGCATGGATTAATTCTTGATGAAGGTTATATACGCGCAGTTCTTCTTCCGCAGGTTGCTGTTAGTAACAACTTTAACCTCGAACAATTTCTTTCAGCTTTGTGTGAGAAAGGCGGATTTAAACCGGACAAATGGAAAACTGAAAAATTAAATCTTCAGGTTTTTACTGCAATTATTTTTTATGAAGGAGCAGGTCATGCTTAAAATAAGACATCCAGCCGTTTCAGGTATGTTCTACCCGGCATCAAAAGAAAAATTAGAAACAGAAGTGAGAACTCTTCTTTCAACGTACCAATCCAATAAAACTTTTAATAACATTTTCGGATTGGTCTCACCTCACGCCGGTTATATTTATTCCGGCAAAACAGCTTCTTATGGTTTTAATCTTTTAAAAGGAAAAGAAATTGATACCGTAATTATTATTTCACCAAGCCACAGGGAATATTTTCCCGGCATATCTGTTTATGATGGAGACGCTTATGAAACTCCGCTTGGAATTGTTGAAGTAAATAAAGAGATGTCCGATAAATTAATCGAAGGAAGCAAAGTAATTTTTAAGGGAATTGAAGGACATAACCAGGAACACGCAATTGAAGTTCAGATTCCTTTTTTACAGATAATTTTAGGGGATTTTAAAATTGTTCCGGTAGTAATGGGAGACCAGGGAAATTTATTTATAAATGAACTTGCAGAAAAACTTTCCAAGATTGTTGATGATAAAACAATTGTAGTTGCCAGTTCTGATCTGTCGCATTATTATTCTGGTGAAGTATGCGGCAAATTAGATTCAATAATAGAAAAAAGAATTACTGATTTTGACTTTGAGGGTTTGCAAAAAGATCTGCAGTTAAAAAATTGTGAAGCTTGCGGCGGCGGACCAATTGTCGCAATGATGAAAGCCGGTTCGTTATTGAATAGAAAAAAATCTTACGTTTTGCACAGAAGCAATTCCGGCGATACAACCGGGGATTACAAGGAAGTTGTAGGTTATCTTTCTGCAGTAATTTATGGGGAATGAAAGTTCTCTGAATAATTCTGATTGAGCCAACACTAAATCCTCATTTTACTATATTTAAAACCAATTTATAAAAATATTTTCCGGAGTTTATCATAGAAAAGAAACAGAATAACCGTTCAGAAGTTTTGGATAAAATTGTTTCTCTTGCTAAAAGAAGAGGATTTGTTTTCCAATCAAGTGAGATTTATGGTGGATTAAACGGATGCTGGGATTACGGTCCTCTTGGAGTTGAACTTCTTCGTAATATAAAAGAAGAGTGGTGGAAATGGATGACTTACCGCGATGATGTTGAAGGGCTTGATGCATCAATACTTATGCATCCAAAGGTTTGGGAAGCATCCGGACACGTTGAGAATTTTACTGACCCGATGGTTGACTGCAAACAATGTAAAGCCCGCTTCAGGGTTGATATTCTATCTGAAATGATAAATGAAAAAAAGAAAACCAAAGCATTAGAAGATTTACGAAACGGAATTATCAGTGATTCAAAATTGGTTGAGAAATATAGTACAGCATTTCAAACAGAAGATCCTTTCAGTGCAATTTTGGAAGATCCGGATTTAGGTGAAAAACTCTTGCAGGAAATTAATTGCCCGCAGTGTGGAAATAAAAATACTTTTACATCTGCACGTAAATTCAATTTAATGTTTAAAACTTTTATCGGTCCCGTTGAAGACACGGGTTCTGTCGTTTATTTAAGGCCTGAAACTGCGCAGGGAATTTTTGTTAACTTCCTTAATGTTCAGGGGGCATCAAGACAAAAACTTCCCTTTGGTATTGCACAAATTGGTAAGGCATTCCGCAATGAAATCAATACAAAAAATTTCCTGTTCAGAACACGTGAATTTGAACAAATGGAAATGCAATTCTTCATAAAGCCCATTGATGATAAGAAGTGGTATGAATACTGGAAAGCTGAAAGACTTCAATGGTTTAAAAATCTTGGGATGACAGAAAGCAAACTTCGTTACCACGATCATCCAAAAGAAAAGCTTGCTCACTATGCGAAAGATGCTACAGATATTGAGTATGAATTTCCTTTTGGCTGGGGAGAGATTGAAGGAATACACAACAGGACAAATTTTGATTTAAGCCGTCACGAAGAATTCTCCGGTAAATCGTTAAAATATTTTGATGACGAATCAAAAGAAAAATTTATTCCATACATAGTAGAAACATCTGCCGGAGCCAGCAGATCTTTTATGGCTTTTCTTGTTGATTCTTATTATGAAGAAGTTGTGAAAGATGAAACCCGTTCTGTTTTAAGATTTCACCCAAGACTTGCGCCAATTAAAGCTGCAATACTTCCTTTGGTTAATAAAGATGGTATGCCTGAGATTGCAAGAGAAATTGAAAAAGAACTTAGAAGAAACTTTAAAGTTTTTTATGATGATAAAGGTGCAGTCGGCAGAAGATACAGAAGACAGGATGAAGCCGGAACACCTTTTTGTGTAACTGTTGATACTCAGACTCTCGAAGACAAGACAGTAACGATAAGAGAACGTGATTCAATGGGACAAGTAAGAATACAGATTGATCAAATATCATCCTACCTGAATGATAAATTAAAATTATAGGAGAAATTTTTATTCTTTTAATGAATTGCATATTGATTAATTTTGAAACCAAATTTTGAATCAGAAATGAAGGAAATAAAATGTTGAATAAAATTAAATCCCGCTCTGCGGGGAAAAAAAATAAACTAAAGTTATACCTTTATACTTTAGCGGTTTTAATATCATCTTACGTTTTTATTGGAGGCGATTGCGGAACTAATAATGATGAAAAAATTCCACCCCCAAATTCAGTTGCAGCTCCGGGTTCTTATACTTTTAAAGTAGAAGCTGAAGCTGGCGGAGATTCAAAGGTAACTTTTAACTGGACAGCTTCTTCCGATGAAAATGATAACGACTTTAAAGGATATAGGATAATCACTGTTGAGCTTAATGCCAACAATCAGATTACTTTTGTTTACCAGGAACAGGCGTTAAGCAAATCAATAAAATCTCATACAATAAATCCTCTTGAAAGAGGGAAAAGATTTAAGACATTTGTCCTTGCCGAAAAGAATGATGGAACTAAGAGTGATTCTCTGGAAACTGAAATTTATGCTGGTGTTTTTTATAATACCAATGGTGTAATTGATACTTATGTACCTAACAGTTCTGCAATGAGCGGGTTTGGGTGGAATGTAATTACAGGGGCAGGAACTCAATATCCTTACACTCAATCAAATGCTGATAAAATTGATCTTCACATTAGAGATTTGGGATCTGTACCATATTTCTTTTCACCCGGCGGTCTTGATCAGGGTTATAGACTGACGAGAATGAAAAATATTGGTTCCGGACAATCATCATTTGATGAAACTGATTTACCTGAAGCAGATGAAACATTTCTTGCAATGAACCTTGGCGATGTTTATTTAATTAAAACTCAGGAAAATTATTACGTTAAAATATGGATAAAAAGTATTGTTGATGTTGGAGAATATTATACAGTCCAGTTTGATTATAAACTGCAGTCAATTCAGGGTTTGCGAATTTTATAAGAAACTTTTAATGAGTATTAAAGTTAAAAGCGGAGAATTTTTTATTCTCCGTTTTTTATTTTAAGTAATGAGAAGTATTAATTAAAAATAAAACCGTTGAAACGGTTTTTAAATTTTTTCTTTAATGCTAACCCCTGACTTAAGTCAGGGGTTAATGAAATAAAATAAATAGAATAACCGTTTTAACGGTTTATACAAATGAAAATAATAAGACACTTTCAATATCCGATCTATATCATCTTTTTACTTATCTGTGAGGTTAATGCACAGGATGCGAAGTTTGATTCTCTTGTTACAGCCGGAATAAAACAGGTATACAACATCAAATTCCTTGGGGCAGAAAAAACTTTTCGCAAAGTTATTGCCGATTATCCGGACCATCCTGCCGGAAGATTTTTTCTTGCGATGATTGACTGGTGGAAAATCCTTATTGATATGGATTCTGAAAAGAATGATGAAATATTTTTTCAAAAACTCGAAGATGTAATTTTCCAGTGTGACCAGATTTTGAAAAAAGATCCGCAAAATGTGGATGCACTATTTTTTAAAGGAGGTTCGATAGGTTTCCGCGGAAGGTTAAGAGCTTACAGGGATAGCTGGCTTAAAGCTGCTGATGATGGAAGAGAAGCTTTACCAATTGTTGAACGGGCAGCCCATCTTAATCCAAAGAATGTTGATGTGCAGCTTGGCTTTGGAATTTATAATTATTATGCAGCAGTAATTCCTGATGAATACCCGATGATAAAACCATTAATGTTTTTTTTTCCAGAAGGAGATAAAAAGAAAGGGCTCGAACAATTAACAAACACAGCGTCAAATGGTAAATATGCAAAATATGAAGCACTATATTTTTTGATGACTTTGTATTACAGTTATGAAAACAATCCCTTTAAAGCTGCCGAGTATGCCGATATGCTGACGAAAGAATTTCCCGATAACCCAACCTTCCAGAGATGGAAAGGAAGGATTGCCGTTAAAAAAGGTGATTATGTTTTTGCCTCAGAAGTATTTAAAAATATCTTTGATAAAATTAAAGCAGGTTATACAGGTTATAATGTTAAAAGAACAAAGAGGGAAGCATCATATTATATTGGGCTGCAGTTCTTTAACACTGACCAACTTGATTCTTCTTTTTATTATTTCAGAGATTGTGAAAAAGTCTCCAAAGAAATTGATGAAGAAGAATCCGGATTCCTTGTTAATGCTGTTCTTTATCAAGGAATGATTTACGATCTCTGGGGAAAAAGAAATGATGCAATCAAAAAGTATGAAGCCATTCTTGATATGGATGAGTATGCAAATTCGTATAAGCAAGCTGAAAATTATTTGGAGAAGCCATTTAAGAAATGAATTTCGAATCCGTCTTGCTGAACTTGTTTAAGCATCTCACAAAATAGATGAAGATCCCGAAACAAGTTCGGGATGTGAATACTAAAGAGTTGTTGAAACACTAATTCTGTGAAGCTCGCCAATTGAGCCCATTGAAGAGAACCCGTAATCAAACCGGTACTCTTTTATTATTGCACCAATCCCGGCATTGAATCCTGCTATACCGGCAAAGGAACCGATCTTAAGTTCTTTCCTTTTTTCATTATCATATCCGAATCTTAAACGAAGGACTTTGCTTAAAGTAAATTCTGCACCAACTGTAAAAGATTTAAACTTCTCAAAAAATTCATCCCGCTCTTCATTCAGTTTGTGAAAGTCTAATGATAATCTTAAAGGAAGGTACTCAAGTCTTTTTGAAATACCGATTACAAAATCGAGAGGTAGATCTTCCTGGGTATTTTTGTAAGGTGTAAGCTGTGAGCCGATATTTAAAATCGCAACGCCAACATTTATCTGCTGGGCAGGAGCTGCGTAATGTAATCCTACATCAAAACCTATTGCCGAAGATGAAAATTTTTCTATACCTGAATAAATATATTTAGCATTAACTCCGTAGAAAAAATTCTCATCAAGCATGTTTGCATAACCAATTATGAAGGCAACTTCACCGGCACCGAAATCAGTAGTTGGAACTCCATTCTCATCAGCTCCTTTGAAGGTCCCATAATTGATATATTTAGCCGCCACACCAAATCTTCCAAAGTCTTCATGCTGAAATGAGTATGAAAGACTAGCGAGATTAATATCCAAAAGATGTTTTGCGAAAGAGAATGAAATTGGGCTGTCGGTTAAAAGCTGCAATCCTGCAGGATTATAAAAAATTACATCCGGGTCATCATTATTGGAAACAAAACTGCCGCCCAAAGCTCCGGCTCTTGCACTCATATCAAGCCTTAAAAACTCATAAGTATTCTGAGCTTTGGATGTTAATGAAATAAGAATTAATAATGTTGTTACTAGGAGCAGATATTTTCTCATAAAATTCTCTAAAGTTGGATACTTATTTAACCATAATACAAAATAAAGGCAAGACCCTAATAATTCACAGTGAACAATTAACAATGTACAATGCGGAATATTATTTTAATGATTCAATGCTCATTCTAAATTATTCATTGTAAACTATACATTTTCATTTTGCCTTGCCTCTGCATAACTCTTTGCGTAATTTTGATATTGAAAAAATAAAAAGGATTTGAAAAAATGAATACACTTAAAACTGTATTTTTAATGACTTTTATGATGGTTCTTTTCCTTCTGGTAGGATATTTACTTGGAGGAAGGGGAGGAATGACTATCGCATTTATTTTTGCTTTAATAATGAACTTCGGCTCTTACTGGTTCTCTGATAAAATTGTTCTTGCAATGTATAAAGCAAAGGAAGTTACGAGAGAAACTTCGCCGAAATTTTATAATATGGTAGAAGAACTTACAAAAAATGCAAACCTTCCGATGCCAAAAGTTTATATCATTAATGATCCTACACCAAACGCATTTGCAACCGGAAGAAATCCACAAAATGCTGCCGTTGCTGCTACAACCGGAATTTTGCAAGGTTTAAATAATGAAGAGCTTGCCGGAGTAATGGCTCACGAACTTGCCCATGTTAAAAACAGGGATATACTAACTGGAACAATTGCAGCAACTCTTGTTGGTACAATTACATTTGTAGCTCAAATGGCTGGCTGGGCAATGATGTTCGGCAGAGGTAATGATGACGATGACTCAGGAAACGGAATAGCATCATTAGTGCTGCTTATAGTTGCACCGATTGCTGCAACATTAATTCAACTCGCAATTTCAAGATCAAGAGAATTTGCTGCGGATGCAGGTGGTTCAGCAATCAGCAAAAATCCTTTAGGGCTTGCTTCTGCACTTGGTAAGATTTCAAAAGCAAACCAGTTAAAACCAGTTAATCACGTTACTCCTGCTTCAGCACATATGTTTATTGTTAATCCTTTAAGAGGCGGTGGTGTTATGAGTTTATTTTCAACCCATCCACCTGTTGAAGAAAGAATTAAGAGATTGCAGGAGATTGCGGCTGGAAAAAGATAAGAAAAACATGGAAAATGTTAAATGGAAGACCTGCCTGCCGAAGTTTAAACGGAGGCAGGTGGAAAATTTGTAAAGTTGGAGTATTGGAATGATCGAGTAGTGGAATTAGTTAATTTGAATTATGAAAAGTATTTTTAAAGAGAATTGAAGTGATAATTTTGGGAGTCTGCATTTGTAAAAAAATATTAATAGATAAAATTATTTTTTAAATGATTTTTCAATCCTCTCTTTCGGTTGCAATTTTTATTTTTTACTTACCGATAAAGTACAAATCAAATAAAAAATCCGAGAACAAAAACTATAAAAGGAAAATTTTATGTCCAACCAGGTTAGTTACATAGAGCCCGCACCGATTATTGATAAAGAAAATCCATTTGAATCAATGATGGAGCGGTTTGATACTGCTGCAAAAATACTTGGGCTTGATGAAGGAATTTATAAGTATAATTTTGAGTTTTCTCCAAATC
>CAYNUV010000066.1:0-10031 GCA_964400245.1 uncultured Ignavibacteriaceae bacterium | reverse complement strand
GAATTTGCCGGTATTAAAACCAGTATTGAGATAATACCATCTCATTTACTGATTATCCATTGTTATCATCAGTTTTTTGTAAATCCCTGTCAACAACTCCTGCCATAAACTCAGCTTCGGCAACAAGCTGACCATTAACGAAAGCTTTTCCTTTCATCATAAAAACTTTACTTCTTTTGCTAACAAATTCAACTTCAAGAAAAAGCTGGTCTCCCGGACCTACAGGTTTCCTGAATTTGACATTATTTATCTGCATAAAATAAACGAGCTTCTTTTCAAAATCAGGAAGCGAATTTAAAATCAGAATCCCACTTGTTTGCGCCATTGCTTCAATAATTAAAACTCCCGGCATAATCGGCTGCCCCGGAAAATGTCCCTGGAAGAATGGTTCATTGATTGATACAGACTTTACCCCAACAACACGTTTTTCAAGTTCAAGCTCAATTATCTTATCAATCATTAAGAAAGGATAACGGTGAGGCAGAATTCTTTGAATAGCATTTGTATCAAAGACGACTCCTTCTTTTTTCACAAACTGGTATTTTTTTACAAGCTTCTTTTGTTGATATAGTTTTCTAATCTGTTTTGCAAATTCAACATTCGCACGATGGCCGGGGCGAGCAGCAAGAATCTGAGCTTTTAATGGAGCACCTATTAAAGCAAGATCACCAAGAAGATCAAGAAGTTTATGCCTTACCGGTTCATTCCGGAATCTTAACTCTTTATCATTTAAGATTCCGTTATCACCAATTTTTAATTTCTCCTTAATGCCAAGCTTAACTCTTATCGATTCAAGTTCTTCAGGAGTAGCTTTTCTATCAACAATAACAACTGCATTATCAATATCTCCGCCTTTTATCAAACCCTGATCGGCAAGCTGTTCAACCTCACTTAAAAAACAGAAAGTGCGAGCAGGTGCAAATTCGGTTATAAATTCTTTTTCAAGATCAAACAGCCCTGTATGCTGGCTGCCTAATGCAGGATTCTGGTAATCCACCATAACGGTAACACGATAACTATCGAGGGGTAAAGCAACAATGTCTATTTGCTTATGTTCATCATGATAAATAACTGTTTCATCAATAATAAGATAATCTTTTGGTTCTGTCTGCTGAACAAACTCAGCACTTTTTAAAACCTCAACATATTCTTTTGAACTGCCGTCGCCAATCGGCGGTTCAATTCCTTTTAGCTCAATTATAATGTTATCTATCTGCAAACCAACTATAGCTGCAAGCACATGTTCAACCGTATAAACTTTTGCTTCACCTATACCGAGAGTTGTTCCTCTTGAAATATCAACAACATTATCAGCAGTTGCAGGAATTTCAGGTTTGCCGCCAAGATCAGTTCTTACAAAACGAATCCCATAATTTTCAGGTGCCGGTTTAAAAGTCATTGTGCACTCAGTGCCTTTATGTAATCCTACTCCTGAAAGTGTTATTTCTTTGCCGATTGTTCGCTGCAATTCTAACATTTATTCTTCCATAATTAGTTCATTTTAAATTTTAGTTTTAGAAAATAGCAAGATGGTGTGTGAAATACAATTTTGATGGAAGATGGTAAATGTTAAATAGAAAATAAATGCTTACATTTTATTCTATTTGGATTTTTCTAATTCAGCTTGCAGATTTTTAACCTGTTGTTCAAGTTGTTTTATCCTTTCGGCATACTCAGGAAGATTTCTATAATGAGCTTCAAGCTTAAAGGCTTCTTTTATTTCTTTAGCGGGTGAACCAAAGTAGTTGCCCGGTTTCGTAATACTTTTTCCTATACCGGATTGCGGATGTAAAATGACACCATCAGCAATTTCTATGTGTCCTGCAACTCCAACTTGTCCAAGTAAGTAAGTATTATTACCAATTTTTGTGCTTCCCGAAACTCCCACCTGTCCTGCAATAATTGAGTTTTCACCTACAACAACGTTATGTGCAATCTGTACAAGATTGTCAATCTTAGTACCTTTTTTAATAATGGTTGCACCAATAGATGCACGATCAACCGAAACATTGGAACCTATCTCAACGTCATCTTCCAAAATCACAATACCAATCTGGGGAATTTTATGAAAGACTTTATTCTCATCAATGTCATATCCAAAGCCATCAGAGCCAATTACAGAATTAGCATGAATGATTACATACTTTCCAATCCTGCATTCTTCACGAATACTGACATTCTGAAAAATTACTGAGTTGTCCCCAACTTCAACATTTTCAAGAAGCACAGCATTATGAAAAATCTTTACATTGGAACCAATTCTGCATTCCGCAGAAATTACAACATTCTTTCCGATAGCTGTATTTTTACCAACAACAGCTTCAGGGTGTATATACGCAGATGAATCTATCCCCGATAATTTATAATCAATTTTGAAGTAATGATTTATAAGTTTTGAAAATGCTTTATTGGGATTCTCAACTATGATATAAGAAATGTCATTTCTTGTTGTAGGAAAATCCGGTTTAACAATTATTGCAGATGCTTTTGTTTCAGCAAAGTATTTTTTGTAAGAATCAAGATAAAGAAAAGTTAATTCGCCAGGTTGGGCTTCTTCAATTTTTGCAAAAGTGGTGATGGTAATATTTTTATCACCTACAATATTACCACCTGCAATCTTTGCAGCTTCTTCGAGCTTTATATTCATTCTATTCGAGTTTTAGTTTCTCAAGTACCCTTGCAGTAATATCATGTTCTTCTTTTGCAAAGAGCAGCATTACATCCCCGCTGCGGTCAAAGACAAAGTCAAAATCCTCTTCGTTTGCAACTTCTTCAATAGCAATAAAGACTCTGTTCTGAACAGGCTTCATTAATTCATCCTGCTTTTGAAAAAGTTCACCATTAGTCCCGAATTTCTTTTCACGGAACTCACCAATCTGCTGTTCCAGCTTAATTAGCTCCTGTTCAAGCTCAGACCTTGTCTGATCCGTCATAATCAGTTTTCTTTTTTCGTAATCATCATACTTTTTCTTCCAGTCGCCTTCAAGCTTTGTAAGTTCAGTTTGCCATTCCTGGATTAAAGCATCCAGCTTTTGTTGAGCATCCTGTGCATCAGGCAGGTTTTTCATTATAGTATCTGAATCCACATAGCCTATTTTAAGCTGTGCAAAAGATACAGCGGGAATAAAAAGTAAAAGTGTAAGAAAAATATATCGTTTCATTATTACTCCATATTTATAAAGACTAAAAAGAGTAATCAAAAAATATCAGTTACCCCTTTTTAGTTTATCAAGTACCTGGAAAGTTATATCAAAAGCAGAATCAGCATATAAAAGAATTATATCGCCGCTTTTATCAAAAACAAACTGCATTGCTTCTGTTTTAGCAACTTGTTCGATGGCAGTGTAAATCTTTGCTTTAACAGGATTAAATATTTGTTCCTGCACCTGGTATATTTCACCACCCTGTCCAAATTTTATTCTTCTGAAATCAATTATTGATTGTTCCTGTGCAATAAGAGTTTTTTGAGCTTCAAGCTTTTTTTCTTCGGTCATAGTATTTGCTTGTTTCTGATAATCAGCCAGAGATTGCTGATAAGATAAAGTCATGCTATCAACCTGGGCGCTCCATTTATTAGTTATAGCATCCAAATCTCCTTGTGCCTTTATTGCTTCAGAAAACTGCGTTAGAATTATTTGTGAATCAACATAACCTAATTTCAATGGAGTCTGTGCAAACAGGTTTGCTGATGTTATTATTAATGCAATTAAAAACAGAAATTTCTTCACAATTGTTTCCTTTAATTTATTAATGAATTAGAATCCTTTTCCAAACTGAAAATGGAAGAGCCATTCGGGATCTTTACTATCTGTTAGTTGTCTGTCAAATCCATAACCGAGATCAAAGCCGATTAAGCCAAGCGGATTAATAAGAAGTCTTGCGCCAAATCCAACTGATCTTCGCAGATCAAACAAATCTGCTTTATCTATACTCTCAAAAACATTTCCTGCTTCTGCAAATGCAAGCATATAAACAGGAATAGGATCAAGAGTTATAGCAACACGAAATTCTGTGGTATATCTTGTCATTACTCTTCCGCCAATAACTTCACCTGATAAGGGGTTTTTTGGCCCAACAGTTCTATCATCATAACCTCTTAGAGGTGTTGTTGCAATAACCAATCCGTTACCTCCCATGTAGAAATATTCGAATGGGTTAATTGGTGTACCAGATGAAAATTCATCAAGGTAGCCGATATCTGCAATTGTATATAATGCAACACGGCTTGTATTAAATAACCTTTTGTACCACTCAGCTTTGAAACCGATCTTATAGTAATTAACTTCTCCGGGTAAAAGAGGTCCACCGGACATTTCAACATCAAATGCATAAGATGATCCCTGTGAAGGGAAAATTGGATTATCAATATTTTTCCTGCTTATTGTTGAGCCTAAAGTAAACTGGTTGAATGTTCCTTCCTGGTAAAATCCCTGCCCTTCAATTACATTATTATACTGATATCTTAACAAACCTTGTACATAGAAAAAATCATCCGGCCATTTTAACCTTCTGCCAACCCGCATTGTTCCACCCGACTGGCGTAAATCATAAATATATCTTTGCCTTGTATCAAAAACTTCGAAACCAATAAGTGTTGGCGTATCAAACAACCATGGCTCTGTAAAGCCAACCGAAAAAGTTCTATACAAACTTCCGACACCAAACTGCCAGCTAAAACTTAAAATCTGTCCGCCACCAAGCGAGAACGGTTCTGCAATTGAGAAGTTTGTTAAAGTTACACCAACAGATCCGCTGAAACCAAAGCTCCCGCTGTAACCTACAGATGCATTTAAATAATCGCTGGATTTCTCTTCAACTTTGAAAGCGATATTTACAGTGCTGTCATTTGCAAGATTATAATCAAGTCCCTGTGGGCCATATAATTTTTCAACGTTAAAGAATTGAAGATTAGCCAGCTGTTGAATACTTCTGAACAAAAGTGCACGGTTAAAATAATCACCCGGAACTGTGTACAATTCCCGTCGTATTACTTTATCCTTGGTTTTTGTATTACCCTGAATGTTGACTTTACCAATCCTGAACTGGTTTCTTTCTTCGAGTCTTATATTAATATCAATAGAATCAGGTGCAACTTTAATTTCTGAAGTTGTTAATCTGAATGTAAGATATCCGTTATCCTGGTATAATGCATTTACATCCGATTGCTGTTCATTGCCGCGAAGATTTCTTTCAAATTTTTCGTAATCAAAAATATCACCTTTTGAAAAATCAAGCCTCTCGGTTAAGAGCTCATCAGGGTATATAGTATTACCTTCCCAGGTAATATTTCTTACTTTGTATTGAGACCCTTCATAAACTTCCATTACAATTCTTAAATCTTTATTATCATTATAGTAGATAAGGGAATCAGCGAGAATCTCAGCATCACGATAACCATTCTTAAGATAAAATTGTTTTATAAGGTCCTTATCTTTTTCAAATCCTTCCTTTTTGAAATTCGCACTGCTCCAGAATTTCCACCATCTTGATTCAGATATTTCATCCATTTCACCTGTTAAATCGCCGTCATCATAAGCTTCATTTCCATTAATAGAAATTTCCCTTACTACCACTTCGTCATTCTCATCAATTTCAAGCTTGAGCATGACTCTGTCTTTAATCCTGTCAACAAAATTAGTATAGACTATATCATCTTCTTCATAAAGAATTGAATATTCATCAGCGAAGTCTTTCCTATTCCTCCATGTAATTTCTATTCCATCATCAGTAGTATCTGCTCTCAAAAAATCATAATACTTCTCATTTATCACGGCATTAAGATAACCTTCTTCCTCATATAGTTTCAGGATATTTTGTTTAAGATTAGCAACCTCCTGGGGTTTTAAAATCGTTCCCCGAGTAAAATTTATTTTGGCTTCAATATCATCTGTATCTATCTCATCATTACCATCAAGTACGGTCCTTTCTATCCTTGGATATTCATCAACTTTAATTATAAGAAAAATTCCATCTCCAACTTCTTTATCAATTAATATCTGTACATCAGAAAAAATATTGAGCGACCACAAATTTCTTATTGCATTAAGAGTCTTATCTCCGGGAACCTGGATTTCATCTCCGGTTTTGATGCCGCTGCTTGAAATAATTGTTCCGGCATCAGCAGATTTATTTCCCTGCACGGAAATGCCGAGAACTTTATAACTTTTCACCTGGGAATAAGGTACAGATGTTAATAAAAGAATAATGGAAAGAAAAAATATTTTAAATAACTTTGGGGAGGTCAGAGACATTAGTTACGCCTTTTCCATTCTTTTTAATTTGTTCACTGATTTTCCCAAACCTTCTCTCTCTTCCCTGAAAATTCCTGATGGCTTCATAAAGATGTCTTCTTGAAAATTCAGGCCAATAAGCATCCGTGATAAAAAATTCTGTATATGCTATTTGCCATAATAAAAAATTACTGACCCTGAATTCGCCGCTTGTTCTTATAAGAAGATCCGGATCGGGTATGTTTTTGGTTGTTAAATAATCCGAGACAACCTGCTCATTAATCTGATCAACTTTAATTTTTCCATCCTGAACTAACCTGCCGATACTTTTAATTGCTTCCACAAGTTCCCATCTTCCGCTGTAACTCAAGGCAAGATTTAAAGTCATTCGTTTATTGTTTTTAGTTCTTTCTATATCTTCATTCAACCTGTTTTGTACAATTAAAGGAAGTGCATCAACATCGCCGATAGTAGTAAGCTTAATATCATTTTCATTCAACTCATCGGCTCTGTCTTTAAGACTTTTAAGAAGAAGCCTCATTAAAGTTGATACTTCATCCTTCGGCCTGTTCCAGTTTTCAGTTGAAAAAGTATAAAGAGTTAAATATTTTACACCAACTTGTGCACAAGCTTCAACAATATCCCTTACAGTGTCAACACCTTTTTTATGACCGGCTGCTCTTGGAAGTCCTCTTTTGTGTGCCCACCTCCCATTACCATCCATAATGATAGCGATATGATGCGGTATTTCACCGGATTTTTTTAAATCTTCCTGTAATTTTTCATCGGATTGCGAATGTGTTTTACGCAAGTTCTTTCCAACTATTGATAAAGCGTGTAAAGTTAAACTTAAGAGCAAATAATGTCAAGAAAAGCGTAATATCAGGCTTTTACTCTTTTACTCAATTCAAAATTAAAAAAGTAAAATGGTGGATAAAAGGTAAAAATAGAGGAAAGTGTTTAAGTAAAAAGAATTTCTTCTTTTTTTCTTTTTGTTTTTCTTACAGATGGAACAGTTGTTTCGGCAATTGAAATAATTTTTATACTTATTTGCACATCTTCAGGAAGTTCTTCAATAAGCAGTTTTACTTTTTTGAATTGCTTAGATGGAACTCCAAGAAAAAGAAGCACTTTTTTATTGCTGAATTTTGTATGCCTCGTTGCAAGAAATGTTATTTTTTCCAATAACCTTGGATTTTTTATTTCATCTTCAGAAAGAGTAACACCAATTGCATAAATATCTTTTTGCCTTGCAATGATGTCAACATCGAACGCACCAATTTTTTCGGGTTCAGGCAAATATGTACCGAATTTTCTTTTAACGGTCATAAAGCCCAGCTTCCAGAAGTTATTAATTAATGTATCAATATATTTTCTTTTATCTGTGTTCAGCATTTTTCTAATCCTTTTAATTAATCAATCAATTAATTCTTATTATCGGGGAAAATCTTTTACTCTTTAGTACTTTAATATTTGCTATCTGTTTGAAATCAAATTTTTTTACTTCATTTGAATTATTCGGCCTTCCGTAGATGACTTTCTTCCCGGATTTTTCCGTCATTATATAGTACGGTTCAAGAAGGATTTCTGTTAATCCATAAAGAAACCTGATTTTATTCCTGTTGTTAATAGCTGATGCAAAAATTTCCGTCTTCATATAATCTCCTTTAATTGAAATACCTGATAATGCCTTTTACTTTTCCAACGAGAGAAAAGTTCTCTTTATTTTTTATTTCGATTGGCTGATAATTATCATTCTCCGGCAGTAATCTTATTTCCCCATTCCTTCTCTGGAAAGTTTTAACTGTTGCTTCATCCTCAATCAGTGCGACGACAATATCTCCGTTTACAGCTTCAGCTTGCGGGGCAACAATCACATAATCGCCTTCAAAAATTCCAGCTTTAATCATGCTATCGCCTTTTACTTTAAGAGCAAAACAATTCTCACTTCTTTTCAGGAAAGAAGGATCTATAACTAATGAACCTTCAATATTTTGCTCTGCTAAGATTGGTGTTCCGGCTGCAACTCTACCAACTATTGGTATCCTGCTGAAGATGTCATTCTTTTCCAGGACAGACTGACGGGTATGTGATTCGTTATTCGGAAGTGTTAATATTCCCCTGCTTGCGAAACTTGAAATTTGCAGGTAACCTTTTTTTACCAAAGCATCAAGATGCTTCTTAACTCCAAATGTTGAAGACAACTGGAACTGTTTGGCAATTTCCCTGATTGTTGGAGGAAATCCGTTAATCTCTCTGTAAGAGTTAATGAAGTTTAGAATTTCCTCTTGTCTGTCTGTTAATTGATTTTTCATATAGTGCTCATTTGTTCACCACTAATATAGTGAACAGATGTACACCTTGTCAAGAGGGAAAGTAAAAAAAATTTTTTGTGGAAGAGTTACAAATCCTAGAAAACTTAAACCCGTATCCCGTGAGCTGGATTTCCTTGTTAGTTTAATTGTAAATAGTAGGAAATTTAGGAATAATTATAGAGTTTAAAAGGAAAGGGAAAAGAGTTTTTAATAAGCTTATAAAATTTAAATGAAAATACCACGATAGCTTAAGAAATAGTAAGAAAAGCTTAAGCAATACTTATGTTAATATAATGGAATTTTAAGGCACTAAATAATGATAGAAAATTGGGATGAAATATATCTTAGTAATTTAATTACCAATGAGGTTGAAGAAAATCTTAACCTTGAATATAAAGGGGCTGAATCTCTTGGAAAATCAGATGGAAAAAAGAAGGAAATATCAAAAGATGTTTCTGCTTTTGCTAATTCAGATGGTGGAATAATTCTATATGGAATGAAAGAATTTGATGACTTACCCAAAAGACATTTACCAGAAAAAATCGATGTTATTAATAGGATTGAATATTCAAAAGAATGGTTAGAACAAATCGTAAATTCAAATATATACCCACGGATTTCCAATATTTTAATAAAACCTATTAGAATAGGACAGGACTCAGATAAAGTAGTGTATGCAATTGAAATTCCTAAAAGTAGTACGGCTCATCAATCAAATGATAAGAGGTATTATAAACGTTTTAATTTTGAGTCTGTTGCTATGTATGATTATGAAATTAAAGATATTTTAAATCGTTCTCAAAATCCTATTATAGATATTGAGTTGAAAATTTTGATTGAAGAATATAGACCAACATCTTTTTCAGATACATTTCCTGATGTCAACTTATTATTAGGAAGTAAGAAACAAGAAAATAAAGAAATTAAAAAAACGACTAAGTTATTTGTATATGCATATAATAGCGGTAGAGTTTTTGTTTCATATTTAAATTGTTTTGTTGATGTCCCCGAAGATTTAATTATAGAATTAGGTTTAGAACCTAAATATAAAAACATTGTAGAAATTGAAGGAATAAGATACAAACGAATATATTGTGATAATACAACTCGTGATATTGTTGATACCAAGGGCTCTGGTTTATACAGTACAACTATCTATGGTCCCTCTCGATTTGAACCAATTTTACCTAAAACACGAAGTAAGCTTAATATGATACCCTTAAATAATATTAATAATATGGAAAGCTTCTCTCAAGAAATATTTTGGAGTGTTTATGCTGATAATGCTGAACCAATTGAGGATAAAATTAAAATAAATGAGATTGTTGTTGAAAAGGTTTCTTTGAAAGAGTGAACATTTGTACCAATCTGACAGTAAAAATTTGCTAAACCTAGTGACAAAATTTCTTGAACTTGGCTGCAGGTTGTAAGGGAAATAAAAAAATTAAAACTTGTAGTTACTATCCAGCAACTTAAAAAGTTTTCT
>CAYNUV010000065.1:0-10093 GCA_964400245.1 uncultured Ignavibacteriaceae bacterium | reverse complement strand
CAGGTTAAAATTTGCTTTAACAGAATAAAAAACTTTATGATTTATTCCTTTGAAAGCATTTGTAAATTCTTTATAACGATCTTTAAAGAATTTTTTACTGTAAATGTAAACTGGGGTTCCGGTTTTATTTAGTATTTCGATAAGATTTACATTGTCACAATGTAAAATATTATTTGAGGCATATTTAAAATAATCTGAATTAAAATAATCCATCAGAGCCTATAGGTTTAGAAATGAATTGCCTAAAGTTAAAGGAAATTGGAGAAAGATTAAAAATTTTAATCGGACAATAAAGATTTTATGGAATTTTTATCGATGAATATTAGTTAATTTAATAATTAAATTTGCCAATACGTTCTTAAACTTGTACGTTTGCATAAAAAATTAAGATTATATGAGAACAATAACAGTAGCTAAAGCAAGAAATAACATCGATAAACTAATTGATAAAACTGCTGATGAGAGCGAACCAATTCAGATTACCGGGAAAAAATCAAACGCAATATTAATTTCTGAAGAGGCTTGGAGAGCAATCCAGGAAACATTGCATTTGCTATCTATTCCGGGAATGAGAGAATCTATAATTAAGGGAATGAAAGAACCGGTAGAGAAACTTTCTTCAAAAATTGTATGGTAAAGTGGAAAATTGTATTATACTAAACAATCATTAAAAGATGCAAAAAAAATAAAATCTGCCAGGCTAAAAGAAAAGGCCGAACGTCTTTTGAAAATACTGGAAGAAGATCCATTTCAAAACTTACCGCGATATGAAAAATTAGTTGGAGATTTAAACGGAGCGTACTCCCGTCGAATAAATATTCAACATAGATTAGTCTATCAAGTTTATAATGAGATTAAGACTGTAAAAGTAATCAGAATGTGGACGCATTATGAGTAAATCAAAAATCCAAACCAATGTACTTAACCTATAATACAAATTACATGAAAAATATTTTCACTCTCACATCTACTGCAAAGATTTTATTATCGGGAGTTACAATCAAAGGGTTCAAATCGCATTCGGTTATTGAGCTTTCATCGAGCATCATTTGCGCAACAGATTTAATGACTGATTTTATTTGAAGCAAGTCCGCTGGTTTTTCTCCGCGTACGCCTTTTAAAATTTGCCCGATCTTTGTCTCATTAATTGTTTCATCAATATCATGATCACACAAATAAGCAGAACGCATTGATGTATCTTCAAATACTTCAACATATTTTCCACCTGAGCCAAACACAATCATTGAACCAAATGAAGGATCGCGGAAACCTCCTATGAGAATTTCAAATCTTAGCCGCAGAAAAGGTTGAATGATAAACGTCTGTGCATTTAGTCTTTTCACCATCTCTTCCGCTTTTAGAATAAGCACTTCTTTGTTAGGAATATTCAGATGAACAGCATTCAACTCACTCTTATGAATGATATCTTTACCAACAGCTTTAAGAACAACAGGGAATTGAAAATCCAAATTCCTGATTTCATTAAGATTTACAATTTTGCTTTCTGCAAAAGGTATTTTATATTCTTTCAACAACTGGGAGATTTCATTCTGGCTAAGAAAACCATTACCAGCATTATTTAATGATGAAGCTTTATCTGAATTATGTAACCTCTCAACTTTATTCCTGCCGGAATAAAAATGAATCATATTTGAAAGGACTTTTACGGGATCTTCCGGATTCCTGAACAAAGGAATTTTCTTTTTTGAATTGAGCCGGTATTCATTCCAGAATTCAGGCAAAGGCATTACAGCCTGCATTAAAGGCTTTGAAGGTTCAATCTCATTTATCTTTTCAATGACCTCAAAAGCATTAACCATAATCGGCTCAACAAAAAGAGAAATAACAGAATCAACATTCGCATCATTAAGCAAAAGCTCATTAACTTTTTTGTAAGCGTCAGCAGTTCCACCCGGCAAAAGATCAACAGGATTATTAACACTTCCTTCTGGATGAACAATTTCTCTAAGTTTATTTTTTGCTGCCTCACTCAATTCTGCAAGCTTAAGAAAATTCCTTTCAATAGCATCAACAGCAAGAATTGCAGGACCACCGGCATTTGTAACAACTGCTACCCTGTTACCGGAAGGTTTTGGAAAATACTCAAATCCTTTCGCGGTGTTGAAAAGTTCATTGAGATCATCTGTTCTTACAATATTAAACTGCTTTAAAACGGAATCAACAACTTTATCGTTGCTTCCCAAAGCGCCTGTATGAGAAGATGAAGCTTTAATTCCTCCTTTTGTTCTCCCTGCTTTTAAAATTATAACCGGCTTTATAACAGAGTCATCAATAAATTTTTTGATGAATGTTTCGCCATCAACAAAGCTTTCAAGATAAAGAGTAATTACTTTTATATTGGAATCATTCTGCCAGAAATCAAGAAGATCATTTTCATTTATATCAGCTTTATTTCCAACGCTGATAAAGTGGGCAAACCTGATATCAGTTTCTCTTAAAGAATTAAGAACTGCTGCACCAATCGCACCGCTTTGTGAAAGAAAAGCAAGCTTGCCTGTTTCAGGTTTCTCAGCAACAAAAGTTGCATTGAGTTTTATCTCGTCAAGAGTATTGATTATCCCCATACAATTAGGGCCAACTAATCTTATACCATTTTCTTTTACTATCTTGATAATTTTCTCTTCTTCTTTCTTTCCATCATTCCCTGTTTCCCTGAAACCTGCGGTAATCAGAATTATTGATTTAATTTTTTTCCTGATTAATGAAGAGATTGTTTCTAAAGCAAACTGCTTCGGAACCATTACGATGGCAAGATCAATTTTCTCTGTAATTTCTTCAATAGATTTATTGCATTTTATTCTTGCTATTTCTTCAGTCTTAGGATTAACAAGAAGGAGTTTTCCTTTATACCCGTAATTCTTAACGCAGTTTGTTAATTCATAGCCAAGGCTTCCCTTTTTACCTGAAGCTCCAATAATACAAACCGATTTTGGATAAAAGAATTGCGAAAGTGAATTATTCATATCAACCCTGAATTTGCTCTTATAATATTATCTTATTTCCATGTAATTTATGTACTAATAAAAAAAATCCTTTACATCCCAATTTGAGTGATGATTATGATCAATGGAAAAAATATATTCACAATAAAAAATAATTTTATTAACAGGATGAAAAATAGAACAATTTTGGGACTGCTTATCTATTCATTCTCAATATTTATTTATCCACAGGATGAAATGAAATTCGAGCATCTTTCCTTACAGGAAGGCGTTGCTCATAATCTTACTAATTGTATGATGAAAGACAGCAAAGGTTTCTTATGGTTTGGGACAAAGTATGGACTTGCAAGATATGAAGGTGCCGGTTATACAATATTCAAACACAATCCTGAAGATCCGGCTTCAATTTCCTTCGATGATATCATTTCGCTATTTGAGGACAGTAAAGGAAATATCTGGATTGGAACATGGGGCGGAGGGCTTAATCAGTATAATCCTTATAAAGGAGAGTTTACAAGATTTGTTTACGATGACAAAAATCCTGATGGAATTAATGACAATTTTATAAAGGCAATCTGTGAGGATAAAAATGGCGATATATGGATAGGAATGGAAAGAGGGGGATTGAACAGGTTTGATCCAGAAACAAATAAATTTACACACTACAAGTTTGAAGAATCTAATCCCGGAACTATAAGCAGCGACATTATTCTTTCTTTGTTAAGCGATTCACAAGGAAACCTGTGGATTGGAACCAGCAATAGTCTTTCAAGATTTAATTATCAGAATAATTCTTTTGAAAATTTTGTTTATAATCCAGGATTAAATAACAGTATCAGTCCCGGAAGCGTTCAGGTAATTTTTGAAGATATGGAAAAGGACTTATGGATCGGCACATCATCCGGTTTAAATTTATACAACGGAAGTAATGGATTTCAAAAATATTTTTCGGAATCAGGTCCAAATCCCTTAAGCCATAATTTTATTTTCTCAATTACAGAAGATATCCATAATAATCTATGGATCGGAACTGCTTATGGTTTAAACCATTTCGATAAAAAAAATAACCGGTTAACAAAATTTTTTCACAATCCATATGATCCGGCTTCGATAAGCGGGAATACAATTTATAATGTTATTGAGGATAACTCCGGTATCTTATGGATTAATGCCTATGACAGCGGAATTAATAAAACATTAAGAAAATCAAACTTTAACTTCTTCAATTTTGAAGGCTCTTCCGATTATACCGGATCATTAAGTAATAATAATATTCTCTCAGTTGCTGAGGGGAAAGATGGATTACTATGGATTGGGACCATGAATGGTTTGAATATTATAAACCCGCTGAATTGGGAAAACATCACTAAAATAAAAGTCGATGGAACTGCGCAAAATAATGTTGTGGGTGCTCTCGCTACCGATTTCGATGGAAAGATATGGATTGGTACTTACAATGGATTAAAAATTTATTCTTCAGGAAGATTTTTCGAACCTGAATTTAAAGGATTAAAGGAAGCCGGGTTATTTTCAACCCGTATTACTGCTTTTCTTATTGATTCACTTACCGTATGGATTGGAACTTATGACCAAGGATTGTTCATGCTTGACAGAAAAAATAATTCCCTTTCCAGGTTCAGTTATGAAGGAAAACATTTCAGCAATAGCAAGGCAGATTATATCCTTACAGTTTATAAAGATAGCTTTGGCAGAATTTGGATTGGCTCATACGGTGGCTTAACAATATATGATGAAAAAGATAATTCTATTAAATCATATACAAATAATTTGGATGACAATAGTTCACTCAGCAACAATTATGTGTTTTGCATTTTTGAGGACAGCAAAAAAGAATTATGGGTTTGTACTTCAAACGGTTTAAATAAGTTTGTATACGGAAGCTCAACCTTCGACCACTTTTTTGAAAAGGACGGGCTTCCCAATAGCGTTATATGTTCAATAACGGAAAATTTTAATGGAGAACTCTGGATAAGCACGAATAAAGGTTTATCAAAATTCAACTCTGATAAAAAAACATTTACAAATTATGATTTAACTGATGGTTTGGGTGGAAATCTTTTTAATCCTTCTGTGTGCGTTTATGGAAAATATACAAACTTAGTTTTTGGTGGTAACTGGGGACTTACAATGTTTTATCCCGGTGAAATGAAATTTAGTGATTACAATCCACCTGTTTATGTCTCATCAATTAAAAAAATAAGTAAAGATGGCGAAAGTTCACTTTTAACTTCCTTCACAGATGAAGTTGAAATAAGCAGTTCAGAAAAAACTATTATAATAAATTTTACTTCACTCGATTTTTCAAATCCTGTGAAAAATAAATATGCTTATATGCTTGAGGGAATTGACAATGACTGGATTTATGCAGAGAATAAAAAATCCATAACTTATACAAATCTTGAAGCGGGCGAATATATTTTACGAGTAAGAGGCACAAACAGTGATGGTATCTTTAGTAGTTCTTTAGCTGAATTAAAAATAATTGTGGTTCCCCCTTTCTGGCAAACCTGGTGGTTTTTGCTTATTGCTTCATTAGTTTTAGTTACAGTAGTATTTTTTATTGTCAGGTCAAAACTAAATGCAAAGATTAAATACGCTTTTGAAATTCAGACAATAAGAGAAGAGGAAAGCTCAAAGGTCAGGCAACAAACTGCAATTGATTTTCATGATGAAATCGGTCACAGGTTAACAAGGATTTCCCTTCTTACAGAAATGATCAGGAAAAAGCTTCACAACACTTTTGTTGAAATTGATCCGCTGCTTAAAACGATATCTGAAAATTCAACGAGCCTATATGAAGGTACAAGAGATTTCATTTGGGCTATTGACCCCGGACATGATAATCTATACGACCTGATAATAAGATTAAAAGATTTTGGCGATGAGCTTTTCGATGGCACTAAAATAAAATTTAATATTAAAGGTATTGATGAAGATCTGCAAAAATTCCCTTTGAACATGGAATGGAAAAGACATGTAATATTGATTTTCAAAGAAGCTATGAATAATACATTGAAATATTCAGAATGTACTAATGCAACCCTGGAAGTTTCTGTTAGTGGGCAAGATAAAATAGAAATATTCTTATTCGATAATGGACAAGGTTTTGACTTTGAAAAAACTTATGAAGGTAATGGCCTCAAAAATATGAGAATACGTGCTGAAAAGATCAATGGTACTATTGATATAGATTCCAGGGCGGTTGTCGGGACAAAAATTTTATTCAAAGGAATTATTCCTTATAATTATTTAGATTACAACAGGAAAGTAGCATAATTTTCTAACATTCTTCTAATTTAATGAAGCTGCTAAGGGTTGTAATTGTTGAAGATGACAAACTCATTCGTGAAGGTTTTGCCAGCCTGGTAAATGAATCTGAGAGATTTACCTGTGTTGCGAGTTACGATATTTGTGAAAATGCATTAAAAAACCTCGTCAATGATGATCCTCAAATTGTTTTGATGGATATCGGGTTGTCCGGCATTGAAGGTATAAGACGAATAAAAAAACTGCGTCCGCATATTGATATTATATTTGTAACTGTTCACGAAGATGATTATAAAATTTTTGAAGCATTATGTGCCGGTGCAAGCAGCTATCTTACAAAGAACATTTCACCGGAAAAACTTCTTGATAAAATGGATGAAGTTCAAAGAGGCGGTGCCCCGATGAGCACAAATATTGCAAGGATGGTTATTAAATCATTTCAGAAAAGTACCGAATTACATTTAAGCGCAAGAGAAACTGAAATACTCCAACAGCTTAGTAAAGGTAAAAGCTATAGTATGCTCATTGATGAGTTTTCAATTGATAAAGAGACAATTCGTGTTCATATAAAAAATATTTACAGGAAACTTGAAGCCAACTCTAAAACAGAAATACATAAAAAATCGGATAAAAATGATTAAGCTCTTCTAATTGATTAACAATTATTTTTAAGAGATTAACTGTAAATGTTCAACTCTTCTTCTATATATTAAGAGTTGTTTTTAACCACCAAAAAGCAAAGTCTTATTTATAAAAAGATAAATATCCCTGGTACACATGTCTTTGTTGTAAGTCTCAAATTGGCCATTGAATCAATTCTATTTTAATATTATCATAAAAACCAAAGTCTGGAAATTAATAACAATAAAATAATTTTCTCAGGCAAGTGGGGAATTATTAATAAATCCGGCAAAGAAATAATTCCGGTTCAGTATAATTTTATCGGGGATTATGATGAAGAACTGTTTCCTGTAAGCCTTAACGATAAATGGGGTTTTATTAATAAAGATGGAAAACTAATTGCTCAAATTAAATATGAAGAAATTGGTCATTTCGGCGAAGGTTTTATATCTGTTAAATTACATGGCAAATGGGGTTTTATAAACAAAGATGGAAAAGAAATAATCCCTAGTAGTTATTCTGAAGTTGGAAACTTTAATGATGGAGTTGTGAAGGTTGCATTAAATGGTTGGTGGGATTTATCAACAAAAATGGAAAAGGAATTACTCCAATTAAGTATGATGAGATAATTGACAACAATGGAAGACTTTCATTTGTAAGATTGAATGGGAAATGGGGATACATTGATAAAATTGGAACAGAATATTTTGAAGATTGATTGAACCAATCCTGAATAATAATTCATAGGTTGACAAATTTCATTTCATAAAAACCATACTTAATATCTTCTGAAATTCATTCGTAACAAGTCTGTAAAAATAAACTCCGGACGAAAGATTATCCCCGTTAAATTTTATTTCATATTCCCCCGCCGGTTTTTCTTCATTTATCAATGTTGCTACTTCACTACCTAGAATATCATAAATTTTAATGCTTACAAAAGAAGATTGAGGGATTGAATATTTTATTTTCGTAACAGGATTAAAAGGATTAGGATAATTTTGTGATAAATAAAAATCTGAAGGGACATCTGTTCCATTCTCAACACCTACAATCCCCACTAAATGAAACCGCATTGTCTTTTCAAAGTGCGTTGTCCCAACACTAAATCTTGAATCGATTACAATTTTAGGTTGAAATATATTGAAACCTGTAGGATGTACCCTTGAAGGATAAATTGTAAAATCAATTCCAACAGAATCCATTGGAGCTACTATAAAAGCCCTTGGGGTAATTTCAAGCGCAGTATCGGGGGTTAGATTCCCATAAATAATTGAAGCATACACAGAATCATCTGCAGTCCCCAAATTGTAAATGTAAAGAGTGGTATCCACTCTTTGAATGCTTGCTTCTATATCTCCGTAATTGAATAATGTAGAATTAAAATGCAAAAGAGCACTAGGCATTGAATTTCCTTTTAACGCTACCTTATAAGGATTAGCACGACCTGAATCATTGTGATAGATTAAAATAGTATCCACTAGAATTTCTTCTACCTGCGGTGTCCATGTAAGTTTTAAACTATCCTTTACTATAGGTTTGATTATTATAGGAAAAGAATTTTGCAAATTTATTTCCCCGCTAATCATAACCGATACACTATCAATTTTTAATAAAGCAGCTCCATTATTGATAACAGGAATAGAAATATCAGCAGGTTCTCCCGGCAGTGTCAATCCAAAATCATATTGTGATGATGGAATAAATAATTCAGCAGTTGAAAACTCCGGAAAAAGGTAAGTGAATGGTCCTCCGTAAGTTCCGACATCATTTCTTAAAGTACCTTTAGATGGCCATAATGCGTTACCGGGAGAATTTGGATCTATAAGATCGTTAAACTGAACATCGGGATCACCTACATCAATACACGGTGAACCATCATTTAAATAAAAACTGCTGTCTGCAAAAGACGGTGATAAACTAAAATTTCCGGTGCCATTATATCCGCCTTCAATATTGTTATATGTTGCAGACACTAGTCCACCGGAACGAAGTCCGATTTGAGGTGAAGAACCTGCCGTGTTACCAAAAATAATATTGTTTTTTACTGTTGTTATCGTTGGACTATATATTAATATTCCACCCCCATCGGTAACAGAATTGTTGCTAACGATATTATTGTTTTCCAAAAAATTTGGTAAACCGTTTGAGCCATTAATCCAGATTCCGCTGCCGCCATAGTCTTCGCCACCGTTATTACCAATAACGATGTTATTCCGGACTGTAGCGCTGCAATAGTTTAATACAATCCCACCGCCATATCGCCCCTTATTATTCATTATAACATTATTAAGAATCTTTGGAAAACCATCACCTGAACGGATTCCGCCTCCTCCTGCACCTGCTAATCCGGTTCTATCTATAGCTTCATTATTAATGATAAGATTGTATTGAATAACAGGAGATGAAAGAGCTGTAAGTATTCCACCTCCTTCGCGAAAAGTTCCCGGGCTGTGTTCATCCGGCCAGGAAGTTCCTTTTCCCCCGGTAATAGTAAAGCCCTGCAATATTGCAGCAGAATCTTCTCCTGAAATAATTAATACACAACTTGCTGTATCAGTATGTGTTGGGTTACTTCCATCAATAATAGTATTTGATATGAATGAAAAATCATTATTAAGAATGAAATGACTGGTTACTAAAATATTTTTCCCCCTGAAATTAATGTTTTCAAAATAAGTTCCTGGCGCTACTAGAACAGTATCTCCATTTTGAGAAGCATTAATTGCAGATTGTATAGTAGAATATTCGGCCGGTACTTCTTGCACATCAGCTGAAACCTGTACGCTTACAAATAAAAAAAACAGGAAAATCCTTTTCATAGTTCTTCTCCGCTAAATTTTTGAGCCAAACATATCTATATAGATGTGATTATTCGACCTGCTTCAGGAAGTAGAACTATTATAAGCAACTTTATTAATATTCCTTGTTGCAGCTGTCTTTTATACTGGGTAGGGGTTATTCCGGTGTGATTTTTAAATGCAGTATTGAATACAGATTTCGAATTAAAACCCACTTCATATAGTATTTCGAGGACAGTTTTTTTATTGCCAGGTTCAGTCAAAATTTCCTTAGCTTCTTCTATTCTGTGACTATTAACAAAATCAAAAAAATTCTGATGAAGATTTTCATTAATAACCTGGGATAAAATTTTTGATGAAACTGAAATTTTCTCAGCAATCATGCTTATTGTTAAAGAAGAAGTAAGAAATGGTTTCTCG
>CAYNUV010000064.1:0-10231 GCA_964400245.1 uncultured Ignavibacteriaceae bacterium | reverse complement strand
ATTATTAGGCAGCTTTCCGCTATAAAAGGTGAACCTGTCTGGATGCTTGAGTGGAGGTTGAAAGCTTACCAACATTGGCTTAAAATGAAAGAACCACATTGGCCAAATGTTAAATACAATCCAATAGATTACCAGAATATTTCTTATTACTCAGCTCCCAAAAAGAAGAGAGAATTCAATAGTCTTGAAGAAGCAAAAGATGTTGACCCGGAATTAATAAGCACTTTTGAAAAACTCGGAATTTCATTAGATGAACAGAAAAGATTAGCCGGTGTTGCCGTTGATGCTGTATTCGATAGTGTTTCTGTTGCTACAACTTTTAAAGAAACACTTGGAGAAATGGGAATCATTTTCTGTTCAATGAGTGAGGCAATTAGAAATCATCCTGATCTTGTAAAAAAATATTTAGGAAGTGTAGTTCCCTATACCGATAATTTTTTTGCGTCTCTTAATTCAGCTGTATTTAGTGATGGCTCTTTTGTTTACATACCAAAAGGTGTTCGCTGCCCGATGGAACTTTCAACTTATTTCAGAATAAATGCAGCAAACACAGGACAATTTGAAAGAACTTTAATCATTGCAGATGAAGGTTCTTATGTAAGTTATCTTGAAGGATGCACAGCACCAATGCGCGATGAAAACCAGCTTCACGCGGCTGTTGTTGAATTAATCGCTCATGATAATGCACAAATAAAATATTCTACAATTCAAAATTGGTATGCAGGTGATAAAGAAGGAAAAGGCGGTATCTTTAACTTTGTAACTAAAAGAGGAGCCTGCAGAGGAGTTAATTCTAAAATTTCCTGGACACAGGTTGAAACAGGTTCTGCAATTACATGGAAATACCCAAGCTGTATTTTGCAGGGAGATAATTCTACCGGTGAGTTTTATTCTGTCGCAATGACTAACAACAGGCAGCAGGCTGATACCGGAACAAAGATGATTCATATAGGAAAGAATACAAGAAGTACTATCATATCAAAAGGAATCTCAGCAGGAAAAAGCAATAACAGTTACAGAGGTTTAGTTAAGATTCAAAAGAAAGCTGATGGGGCAAGAAATTTTTCTCAATGCGATTCTCTTTTAATTGGAGATAAATGTGGTGCTCATACATTCCCCTATCTTGAAATAAATAATCCAACTGCACAGATTGAGCATGAAGCAACAACTTCTAAAATTGGTGAAGACCAGATCTTTTATCTTAATCAAAGAGGAATATCAACAGAAGATGCAATTGGTTTAATTGTAAACGGTTATTGTAAAGAAGTGTTTAAAGAACTTCCAATGGAATTTGCTGTTGAAGCTACAAAGCTTTTAAGTATTAGTCTTGAAGGAAGTGTTGGATAATTAACTAGGGTAGTAATTTTGAAAACAAATGATATAATTACAATAGATAAAGAAATTTTAAGTGGTACTCCTGTTTTTAAAGGAACAAGAGTTCCGGTTAAAAATCTTTTTGATTACCTGGAAACGGGCGAATCAATTGAATCTTTTTTAAAAGATTTTCCTTCTGTTAAAAGAGAATTAATAATTCAATTACTTGAACATGCAGAGAAATTAATTTCTTCGGATGAATTACCCTAATGAAGGTGTTAGTTGATGAATCTCTTCCTATTGAATTAAAATTTGAGTTTCCGGATCATGAAGTGTTTACAGTAAACGATATGAATTGGCTTGGAAAAAAGAATGGAGATTATTAAAACTTGCAGTTGAAAACGGATTTGAAATTTTTATTACCGTTGATAAGAATTTAAAATATCAATTAAATACAAGAAAGTTTCCTATAGGTATTTTAGTGTTGGATATTTTTAGAACAAAAATTGAATTTATTAAACCATTAACAAGCAAGGTTTTAAAAGCGATCTCTGCAATCAAACCGCATGAGATTCTTGAAATAAAAGAAACATCAGGATAATAAGGATAATAAATGTTAGAAATTAAAAACTTACACGCCAGTATTGATGGCAAAAAGATTTTAAAAGGTATTAACTTAAAAATAGATGCTGGAGAAATTCATGCTATAATGGGACCCAATGGTTCTGGTAAAAGTACGCTCGCCCAGGTTTTAGCAGGAAGAGAAGAATATGAAGTTACTTCCGGTGAAATTATTTATGAAGGAAAAAACCTTTTAGAGATGCCCCCTGAAGACAGAGCACGAGAAGGTGTCTTTCTTGCTTTTCAATATCCTGTTGAAATACCGGGAGTAAGTAGTACAAATCTTCTTAAAACTGCTCTTAATGAAATTAGAAAGCATCGCGGGCTTGAACAAGTTGATGCAATGGAATTCCTTTCTCTCATAAAAGAAAAAACAAAACTCGTTGAACTCGATCAGCAATTGCTAAGCCGTTCTGTTAATGAAGGTTTTTCAGGTGGTGAGAAAAAACGAAATGAAATTTTTCAGATGGCAGTGTTGGAACCAAAACTTGCTATACTTGATGAAACAGATTCAGGGCTTGATATTGATGCATTAAGGATTGTAGCAAAAGGAGTAAACACACTCAAATCAAAAGATAACGCTGTTATTGTTGTTACACATTACCAAAGGCTACTGGATTATATCATTCCTGATTTTGTTCATGTTCTTTATAACGGTAAGATTGTTAAATCAGGCGGCAAAGAATTAGCGTTTGAACTTGAGGAAAAGGGTTACGATTGGATTAAAGAAGACAAGAATGAATTGGTTACTAATTAAACAGACGAAAAGAAATTCTAATGAGTGATATAAAAGAAATAAAAAATCAATACTTAAAAAGTTATGAGCTGTTTGAGAACAGGCTTAATGGCGATAGGTTTGCTTCAATTAACAGTTTAAGAAAAGAAGCACTAAATAAATTTTCAGACCTCAACTTTCCAACTGTAAAAGATGAAGAATGGAAATACACAAGCATCTCTTCACTGCTCGAGCACAATTTTGTTCCAAGCCTGGATAAAAAAACTTTAAATAAAGAACAGGTTAAAAACTTTCTTTTTGATGATCTTGAATCAAATTTGGTTGTTGTTATCAACGGACACTATTCAGAAGAGTTTACATCTCTAAATAAAATTCCAAAAGGTGTTGAGATCAGCAGCTTTGCAAAAGCAATCTCTTCAAATTCTCTGTTGGTAAAAAAACATTTCAGCAAGTATGCAGATTTCAGTAAGCATATTTTTACTTCCCTCAGCACTGCATTTACAAAAGATGGAGTGTTAATTCATATTCCTGAAGGAAAAATTGTTGAGCAGCCGGTTCATATTCTTTTTATTACTTCTTCAGAAAATGAAAAACTTTTAATCCAGCCGAGAAATCTTTTTGTTGCAGAAAAAAATTCACAGGCAACAATCATTGAACATTTTGTAAATATTAATTCCGGTGTTTATTTCACAAATACAGTTACTGAAATTGTTGTTGATGAAAATGCAATTGTAGATCATTTAAGATTGCAGGAAGAAAGTAAATCTGCTTTTCATATTGGAAGAATGGATATTGATCTTGAAAGAACAGGCAATTTTACTTCTCATTTTATTTCGCTTGGCGCTTCTTTAACGAGAAATGATTTTAATGCAAAGTTCAATGATGAAGGTGGTGAATGTACTTTGAATGGCTTATTCCTCACAGAAGGAAATCAGCATTTTGATGTGCATACTTTGATTGATCATGCAAAACCTCATTGCAACAGCCACGAACATTACAAAGGAATTTTAGATGATTCTTCCCGCGGAGTTTTCAACGGGAAAGTTATTGTACGACCCGATGCTCAGAAAACAAATGCTTTCCAGGAGAACAATAATATTATTCTTTCAAAGGAAGCTTTGGTAAATACAAAACCGCAGCTTGAGATTTTTGCTGATGATGTAAAATGCTCTCACGGAGCTACAATCGGACAGCTTGATAATGATGCAATGTTTTATCTGAAGTCAAGAGGTATCGGAGAAGAAAATGCCCGCGCAATTCTTATACATGCTTTTGCAAGTGATGTAATTAAATCTGTAAAAGTTAAAGCCGTAAGAAACTATATTGAAGAAATCTTAGATGATAAATTCAATCAGCCGGAAGTGAACAAATAATGTCTCTAAAACAGGAATCTGCAGTACATGAAGTAAAAAGCATTTATGATGTTTATAAGATACGCGAGAATTTTCCTATTCTTAAAACAAAAGTAAGAAATAAGCCTCTCTGTTATCTTGATAATGCAGCTACAACTCAAAAGCCACAGCAGGTTATTGATACTCTTAACAAATATTATTCTTCGATGAATGCAAACATCCACAGAGGTGTGCATTATTTAAGCGGTGTTGCAACAGATGCATTTGAAGAAGCAAGAGTCAAAGTGAAGAATTTTATTAATGCTTCAAGTGAGAAAGAAATAATCTTTACAAAAGGAACAACTGAAGGAATTAATTTAGTCGCGAATTCTTTTGGAAGAAACAATGTTAAAGAGGGAGATGAAATAATAATCTCTCATATGGAACATCATTCTAACATAGTTCCATGGCAGCTTTTATGTAATGAGAAAAAAGCAAAGTTAAAGATTATTCCTATTGATGATAACGGAGAAATTATCTTTGATGAATTCCTGAAACTAATTACAGAAAGAACAAAATTAATTTCTGTCGTTTATGTATCAAATTCTCTCGGGACAATAAATCCTGTAAGGGAAATAATTGAAATCGCACATAAGTATAATATTCCGGTTCTGCTTGATGCTGCGCAAACTGTAAATCATTTGCCGGTTGATGTTCAGGAACTTGATTGCGATTTCTTAGCTTTCTCAGGGCATAAGCTTTATGGACCTACAGGTATTGGTATTCTTTATGGCAAAGAAAAAATTCTTGAAGAAATGCCGCCTTTTATGGGTGGTGGCGATATGATTGCTAAAGTTACTTTTGAAGAAACAACTTTCAATGAGCTTCCTTTTAAATTTGAAGCCGGCACATCAAATATTGCAGGAGCTATTGGTCTTGGTGCAGCAATTGATTATGTGTCTTCAATCGGAATAGAAAAAATTGCTGCACACGAGGCGACATTACTGGAATATGCAACACAAAGACTAAAAGAAGTTCCCGACTTAAAAATTATTGGAACTGCAAAACATAAATCTGCGGTTGCTTCTTTTGTATTTGATAACATTCATCCGCATGATGTAGGAACTCTACTTGATTATGAAGGTATCGCGGTAAGAACAGGACATCATTGCACTCAACCGGTAATGCAGCATTTTAATATCCCTGCAACTTCAAGAGCTTCTTTTGGACTCTACAATACTTTGGAAGAAATTGATTCTCTTGTTGATGCTCTGAAAAAAGTAACTGAGGTTTTTTAATGCTTGATCCGGAATTAAGAGAACTTTACCAGCAGGTAATATTAGATCATAATAAAAGTCCAAGAAATTTTAAAAAGCTTGAAATTGCAAACAGAACATCGGAAGGTTATAATCCATTGTGTGGAGATAAGATTGATATTTTTTTAAATGTTGAAGATGATGTTGTGAAAGATATTTCATTCCAGGGATCTGGTTGTGCAATCTCTAAAGCATCTGCTTCTTTAATGAGCACCGTTGTAAAAGGAAAATCAATTGAGGAAGCAAAAAAATTGTTTGAGAAGTTTCACGATTTAATTACAGGAAAACTTAATGACGATGAAAGTATTGAAGAATTAGGTAAACTGTCTGTTCTAGCAGGAGTAAAAGAATTCCCGATAAGAGTTAAATGTGCAAGCCTTGCATGGCATACAATGTTATCTGCTTTGAAGAAAGAAAGTAAAACAGTATCTACAGAATAATATTTTTTATCGTAACACAGATTACTAATCTGTGTTATATAATAATAAACGGATAAAATTGGAAATGGTAGAAGTTAACAAACAGGTAATTGAGGAGAAAGTAATCGAAGCATTAAAGCAATGTTACGATCCTGAAATTCCTGTTAACATTTTTGAACTTGGATTGATTTATGAAATTGCTATTGATGATGAAGCAAATGTTGAAATTAAAATGACGTTAACATCTCCATCCTGCCCGGTTGCGGGTTCATTGCCGGGTGATATTGAAATGAAAATAAGAACTATCCCGGAAGTAAATGATGTAAAGATTAAGCTTGTATGGAATCCTCCGTGGGACAGAGATATGATGTCTGATGTAGCCAAGCTGGAATTGGGTATGATGTAAGAGAATGTAATTTATCTTTAATATTAATCGAATTAAGATTATGAGTACGATTAAGATTAAGAAAATAAGAAAATAAGAGAATAAGTTTTAGTAAATAAAAAAATAGGAGGATAAGATGTTCAATATAATTTCGCGTCCACCGATGTATGATCCAGAAGCCGTTCAACATATGAGAGATGAACTTGTTGCTGTCGGCTTTACAGAGTTGCTGTCAACGGAGGAAGTAGATAAAGCAGTAAAAGTTAATGATGATAAAACAGTATTAGTGATGGTTAATTCAGTATGCGGGTGCGCCGCCGGAAGTGCACGTCCAGGTGTTTCAATGGCGCTTCAAAATAAAAATATTCCTGATAAACTTTATACAGTGTTTGCGGGAATGGAAAGAGAAGCTGTTGACAGAGCACGACAATACGTATCAGGCTTTCCACCATCTTCTCCGAGCGTTGCATTGTTTAAGAATGGCGAACTAATTTACTTTATGCAGAGATATGATATCGAAGGAAGATCACACAAAGAAATAGCAGCAACATTAACATCAGTGTTTGATGAACTTTGTTCAAATCAAGGTCCGTCAATTAGCCCTGAAAATTTTGCACAGGTTATTCATGCAAAAATGTGTGGTTCCAAAATTCCATTATTTAAAGGATAGCTAACTATTGATATTATTGCTTTAAGCGATAGTATCAATGAAAGAAAGATTAAGATGAAATTCAGTTCTCAGGAAGAATATGGTTTAAGGTGTTTGCTTAGGATTGGTAAACCAAGGTCCCAAAACGGACTTACCATTCCGGAGATAAGTGATCTTGAAGGATTATCAACTGCAAATGTTGGTAAGCTTTTAAGAACTCTTCGCCTCGGTGGATTTATAGAAGCTACACGCGGGCAAAGCGGTGGATATAAACTTGCTAAACCTGCGGAAGAAATTATCATTGGAGATGTTCTTGCCGTTCTTGGGGGGAAATTATTTGAAGATGATTTCTGCAGCAGTCATACTGGTATCGAAAATATTTGTGCTAATTCCATAGATTGCTCTATAAGGTCTTTGTGGAGAACGGTTCAGACTGTTGTTGATAATGTTGTTTTAAAAATAACATTGAAAGATCTTTTGGGTAATGAAGAAGAAGTTAAAGTGTTAGTTAATGGTTTTATTGATGAATCGAACTCCCTGGCAATCAAAAATTAATTTTCGAAAATGGGTATCTCTTTATTTCCGAAATTCAATTTTTTCAAGTGTTACACTTTCTAATAATTTCTCATCCACTTCTGCACCACAGCCTGGTTTATCAGGAACCGTTAAAGTTCCATCTTTATTAAGACTAAATGGATTTAGAACTATATCTCGTTTAAAGTAACGGTTATTTGCACTTATATCTCCGGGTAAAGTAAAATTGCTTAAGCTAGCTAAAGCAACATTATTTGTACGCCCAATTCCAGTTTCAAGCATACCGCCGCACCAAACAGGAACTCCCGAACTCTCACACAGATCATGAATTGATTTTGCAATAGATAATCCTCCGACTCTGGCTGGTTTAATATTAATTATTTTGCAAGCGTTAAGCTCTATTGCTGTTTTTGCATGATGCAAGGAAACTATGCTTTCATCAAGACAGAGAGGTGTTGCCAATAATTTTTGAAGCTTTGAGTGCTCATAAATATCATCATGTGCCAAAGGTTGTTCAATCAACAGGAGATTGAACTCATCCAGTTGTTTTAAATGATTTGCGTCTTCAAAAGAGTAGGCACTATTAGCATCAACCTGCAAAGGAAAATGTTCCCATTTTTTTCTTATTGCACGGACAGGTTCAACATCATAACCGGGTTTAATTTTAATTTTTATTCTTCTATAACCCTCGGATATATATTCTTCAACTTTTCGAATTAACGTATCAATATTTTTCTGAATCCCGATACTAACGCCAACTTCAACTTTATTCTTAGAACCGCCAAGCAACCCAGATAAAGATTTACCGGTTTGCTTTCCATATAAATCCCAGAGAGCGAATTCAATCCCGGCTTTGGCTTTATTGTTTCCTCTTACATGAGAAAATATTTTTCCCGTTTGATTTGGATATTCGATTGATTTTCCCAAAATCAACGGTACTAAAAAATCTTTTTGGATTGACCATGCAGTATTTGTTGTTTCTTCATTATACCAGGGACCATTCCCTGCAGGAGATTCTCCCCAGCCAACTACTCCATCACTGAAGATTTTAACAATTATTCCGTAATTCCCATCTTCAGTCCAACCACTGGTTGTAAATGGTTCTAAGTAAGAAAGAAATATTTTTATTAATTCAATTTTTTCTATAAACACAAATATCTTTACTCTACTTTATTATAAATTTTATTTTGTAAAATTACTATAAAGAGAATAAAGATTGAAAATTGAGCAACTTAGTCCGAAGGAATTTTCTTTAAATAACCCTCTTTGACAAGACTGTCATAAGATTTATAAATTTTTATTATGACTGAGTTTGAGTGATTGTAACCTGTTGATTCTATCTTTATACCGTTTATTTCCTTTTCCAGTTGAATACTTGCATAAAGTTTATCTTCAGAAATAAGGTCATTTTCTATTTTTCCCTTTTTCTCAGGAATATTATCCAATGCCCAATAGATTCCTTTCTTTGCATTTTGATATGCAATATCAATATCCTCTTCAATTTTTGTTTGAGCATTTAAGAAACCGGAACCAAGATAAAACAAAGAAATTAGAAAAAATAAACTTTTCATGGGATGCCCCGATTTTTTTTGAAAAATTAGTAATAAAAAAATATTTCTGCAACAATAAAAATAAAATTAATGGAAACTATTCTTGACAAGATAGTTTCCTTTGTGTTATATTGGAAACTATAAAAACGGATATGGTTTCCAATATGTTAAATTCAATTTTCAATTTAGATACCCAAAACATTGATGAAAGAACTAAAATTCTGATTCATACTCAATCTCGTTACTTAAAAGAAGGGTTCTATAAAATTTCAATGGATAATCTTGCAATTGATTTAAGGAAGAGCAAAAAAACCATATATAAATATTTTCCAACTAAAGAAAATCTTGTTGAAGAGGTAGTACGTTTCACAATGAATATAGTTAGTGAAAAAATAGATGCAATTATTTCCTCGGATTCGGATGTAATAAATAAAATCACAGGCATCACAGAAACACTTGGATTTTTTATAACTCAGTTCAGTGAAAAGTGGTTATCCGATATAAAAATACATATGCCCGCTATATGGGAAAAGATTGATAACTTCAGGACTAAAAAAATTTATACAGTTTTTTCAAAAATTATTGAACAGGGAAAAAAGGAAGATATCTTTCTCGATAAACCAAATGAAATAGTAATTACAATATTTGTTGCTTCGCTAAGAGCAATTGTGAACCCCGAGTTTTTATATCATAATAAATTCTCTTATAAAGAGGCAATGTATATCGCATTTGAAATTCTTTTTAACGGAATTCTGACTGATAAAGGAAAAAAACTTTTAAAAAAACTATGAATAGGGATGAACAATGAAACTGATTTTAAAATTGATTGCTTTCTTTTCAGTTTTTATCATCGGTTGTAATAACAATGATGATGAAAATACTCTTACGGCTTCAGGTAATATTGAAGTAACCGAGATAACTGTTTCCTCTAAAGTAACCGGAGAAGTAAAAGAAATATTAAAGAACGAGGGTGAACAGGTAAAGCAAGGTGATACAATATTAATAATTGATCATGAGAACCTCGATTACCAGTTAATGCAGGCTGAAGCTAATGTTGATTTTGCAGAAGCTCAATTACAACTTTTAAGAAAAGGCTCAAGGGAAGAAGATGTAAAACAAGCAGAAGAAATGCTTAACCTGACTGAAATAAATTTTGAACAAGCAAAAAAAGACAAAGAGAGAATGATTATTCTTTACGAATCAAAATCAATAACAAAAAAACAATTGGATGATGCAGGTGCAAAATATGAAGTAATGCTTGCCCAGTTTAATTCAGTAAAAGAGAATTATAAGAAAATAACAAATCTTGCAAGACCTGAAGAAATAATGCAGGCAGAAGCTAATCTTAAAAAACAAAAAGCAACTTCCGGGCTTCT
>CAYNUV010000063.1:0-10348 GCA_964400245.1 uncultured Ignavibacteriaceae bacterium | reverse complement strand
AAGCTGTTCAACGTCTTTATATAAACGGCTCACAATATAGGAATAAAATTTTAATTGAGTTAAATATGATTCAAATCTCTGCTGAATTTCACTTTTTTTTATATCATCAGTTTTGAAATCTATAATAATTGCTTTCTTTTCTTCAATTATAAGGCGGTCAATAATTCCATATAGAAAATAATTTTCTTCGAGAGAATAAACTTCATATTCATTCCTGTAATTGCTGAAGCCGGAAAGTTCAGCATAAGAACTTGATTCATAAAATTTTTCAAGATCGTCTGTGATATCATCTATGAATTTATCATAATCCTGATTAATATCATTTAAATCTTTTATCTCCAGCTTTACTAATTCTTCGGTATATTTTCGTAAATCGGATTTATCAATTTCTTCCTGTAAAATCCGGTGAATTATCCTTCCTTTCATTTCACTCGAATGAAAGATTGTATTTTCTTCTTCATCATTTACTACAATATTTTCTTCAAGAGGATTGAATTCCTGCTTAAGTTCGGTAAGATTATATTTCCAATCTTTAAATTGGTTCATCAATCTTGAAAATCCATACTCATAAGTTAACTGGTACTTTAGCGGACACTGATTAAAAATAGAAAGTTTTGTTGCTGAGATTATTTCTCCTTCAGGCAAATCTTTAATTTCTGAAAGATTTAATTTTTCCGGGAATACTTTGGAAGGGAATATATTTTCAATGTTACCTGGTTCATCAATCTGCTTAACAATCGGAACTGATAATATTAATTTCTCAGTAATGTTTTCATATTTATCATTTATCTTTTTCAGAAATTTTAATTGGGAAGAAATCATTAATCCTTCAGAATCAAAATCCGGACTGAGTCCATCTGATAACAATCCCATAAAAGTATTTTCTGTGTAATTATAATCTTTTTTATAAGAAGCAGAAATAAAAAGGTAATCCATTGCTCTTGTTATTCCCACATAAAACAATCTTTTAATTTCAGCAATATCTTTCTTCTTAACTATATGATTATAAATATTTACTACAGGCGCAGATTCGTATTCTGAAAAATAATTTTCATTAACAGGCACTTTTGTTAAAAGTCCGATTTTCTTTGCAGCAGTAATTTTTTTTGAATGGACAGAACTCATCTGGGATACTTCATCACATTTAAATAGAAATACAACTTTAAACTCAAGTCCTTTTGCCTGGTGCAGAGTCATGATTTTAACAGAATTGGATTCTTCAGCAACAGAAGCCTGCGATTCATCTTCTGTTTTTTCGATTGATTCTTTGAGAAAGTTCAGATAATCATACACTGTTCTGAAAGATTGCTGATTAAAAGAAGTTGTAAGATTGATCAACTTTTCAATATTTGCGAGTTCCTGTGTGCCATTTGGTTTTGAAGCAAGCACTGAAAGATAATTTGTTTCATTAAAGATTTTTCTAAGCAGAATTGTAGGTTCGTAACTTTTAACAAGAGCCAGATTCTCTTTAAGAATTTCTTCTGTGCGAACAGCATCCGAATAAGTCTTACAATAATTGTGAAATTTATCCCAGTAAGTTAAACCATACTCGCGTGAGATTTGAAAAATTTGTGCATCAGAAAGATTGAAGAACGGCGATCTTAATATTCCAACAAATGCTGTATCATTGTTCTTATCCAAAAGGAAATTAAAATAATTATAAATATCATACACAAATTGTTTCTGGTAAAAGCCCGTTCCTCCAACGACATTAAAAGGAATTTTATATTTGGAAAAAATTTTTTCAAGCTCGCTGAAGTTCTTTCTCTTTCTTACAAGAATAGCAATTTCATTCCAATTTATTTTGTCTTCTTTAATGAGCTTCAGAATTCGCCTGGCGACAAGCTCCGGTTCTGATTTATCTTTATCTTCTTCATCACCAATAAGGATTTCAACTTTTCCTTTTACATCTTCTTTCCTTGCACAAACAAGTTCGGAATATTCCACTTCATTATAAAATTCGTTCGGCTCATTGAAAAGATTTTTAAATAACTCATTTGTGAAGAGACAAATTTCGGGAGCCATCCTGAAACTATCGGGAAGAGTTAAAAGAAATTCCTTACCTGAAACATCACTTATATTTTTTTTTGTCTCGTTAAAAACTTCAAGCTCAGCATCCCTGAACATATAGATGCTCTGCTTTTCATCTCCGACAACAAAAAGATTTCCTATTTTCAGATCATCAAGAATAGGAAGAAAAATCTGGTACTGGATTTCATTTGTGTCCTGGTATTCATCAACCATTATGTATTTATACTTTTCTGATAATGCTTCCCTTACATTATTGTTCTTAAGAATTTTTCTTGTATGTAAAAGGATATCTTCAAAATCGAGATAGCCGTTTTCCTTTTTCTTCTCTTCATACAAGTCTGCACATTTATTAAAAAAACCGATAAGCTTCTTTCCTAAAGTTGCAAGTTCAATCTCAACCTCAGTATGATTTTCAGGAATTGAAATTGCTTTTAGCTGCTTGAAGAATTTTTCAACTGATTCAACTTTGTCTAAAATTCTAACTCTCATTTCATTTGGAAGATAGCCACGTATTTTTATTGTGCCGCTTTTTGTACAAACAAGTTCTGCAATGTTATTCAACGATAAGAGAAATTCTTCTGTCGTTAAACTACTTTTCAGCTTTTCAATTAAAGATGAAGCTTCAATAGCTGTTTGATTTGTTCTTTCAATACTTAAAACAGAATTATTGATTGCAGAAAGATTGTTAATTAAAAATTCTTTTTTATTTAAAAAGATTTTATCAGCAAGCTCAGTAAATGTTGTGAAAAAGTGATTTGCAATTTCTTTTTCTGATTTAGAATAGATTGCCTTTGAAATATCAAAGGCATTTTTCCTGTTTTTAATGAGAGAAAACAATTCATCAGTAAATGTTTTTCTTGAAGCAAAAAACCTTACAAGATATTTCAAATCACCAGTTTCTTTAGGATTATCAAAAGCAGACTTAATTGTTTCTTCAACAGAAAGTTCTACAAGCTCGTTTGAGAGGCTTTCATCAATTGCCTGGAAGTTTGCATCAAGTGAAGCTTCTACCGGATATTCTCTAAGTATATCAATACAAAATGAATGTATTGTTGAAATGTTAGCAGATACAAGCTGCCTTCTTATTTTTTCAAGTTTTTCTCTTACAGCTTCTTCAGGATTGCATAATATTCTTCTCTCAATTTCATTTGCTATTTTTTTATAAAGCTCGCCTGCAGATTTATCAGTAAAAGTGATAGCTGCAATATTTCTTAAAGGCACATTTTCATTTAGAGCTATTTCAAGAAATCTTCTTGATAAAACAAAAGTTTTACCGGAACCGGCATTCGCAGTTAAAGATATATGGCTGCTGTAATTTAATGCAGACTGCTGATGAGGTGTTAAAACATCTGTCCTGACATCTGCCAGGTTTTTAATTACATTCATTTATTGAGCTTTGGAATTGTAATTTTAAATGTTGTTCCGTTTCCAGATGAATCCTGCAAAATAATATTTCCATTAATACCTTCAAGAAATCTCTTGATTAATTTTAAGCCAATACCCATACCTTTTTCTTTAGAAGTAAAACCCGATTCAAAAATTTTATCTCTGCTTGCATCCGGGATTCCTTTACCGTTATCTGAAAAAAGTAAAATAAAATTATTCTCCTGCTCGTTAAGATCAATTTTAATTTCAGTAGCATCAGCCTGTATAGAATTTCTTACGAGATTAATAATCATTCTTCTTAGCTGGTTCATATCTGCTTCAATTAAAGTTGAATCAACACCGGAATTGAAAATCAATTTAACTTCCTCATCAACAAAAAGATTTAAAGTATCTTTTATTACTGATTGCAAATCAACTTCCTCAAGTTTAAGGCTTGGCATTTTGGCAAATCTGGAAAATTCAGTTGCAATAGAACTTAGATTTTCAATTTGTGTAAGAATAGTCTGAGTTACTTTTTGAAAGACAGAATCAAACCTATCCGATTTTTCTTTGTAAGTAGCAACAAGCTGCTGCACTGCAAGTTTCAAAGGTGTAAGAGGATTTTTAATTTCATGTGCAACTTGCTTTGCCATTTCTTTCCATGCGTTTTCACGTTCGAGCTCTGCAAGTTCAAACTGGTTTTTTTGCAATTCTTTAGTCATTGCATTAAAGCCAGTAACGAGATCTCTGATCTCCCCTTTTTCTTTATTCACAATTTCAACATTCAAATCTCCTTGTGCAACAGAGACTGTAGCTTTAGTCAATCTTCTTATCGGTGCAGAAATATTATTTGCAAGGAACGTACTTATAATAATTATAATTATTACAGCGAGAGAGTAAATCCCAAAAAGGAAAACATCCATATCCATAGTTGAATAAATAATATCAACCTTGTTAAAAGCATCATTAACACCGATTATAATATTCTTATCACCAATTGAAATCTTTTTATAAAAAGAATCATAGTGAAAATTTTCAACCCTCTCGCGGGTTAAATATTCACGATAGCTTAAGTAGTTCAAATGATAATATGCCTGTGGATTTAATTTTGAAGAAAAGAATCCCGATTTATAAAATTGATTCCTCGAATTATAGATCTGATCAGTATTTTCATAAGCACCGAATGAAATACCGAGTTCCTTACCGGCATTTGAAAAAATAGTTGTTAAGTCTCGTCCCTGGTGTTTTTCTTTCTGTGCAATTATATGATTCTCTAAATAATTCAGCCTTTCATTAAGTTCATTGATTACTGCTGTCCTTGTTCTTTCTCTCACAACTTCCCTGTTATAAATTGCCAGTACTACAACAGGAATAATTGATATTATAAGAAATGAAATTAAAAGTTGTGCGCGGAAAGTATAGTTTATTTTTTTGAATCTCGAAATGAATATCACGAAAAATAAAATGAGTATAAACAAGCTATGGATTACAAATAATTTAAAGAAGTTAAAAAGATTCCAGGTTATTTGTTTCGCTTTCAAGAGTAAGGCTGTAATCTTTTCTTCATTGCCTTTCATCGTTTTAGTAAGATAAGTGAAATACTCTTCATCATTTAAAGTAAGATTAAGCCACGCATCATTATCCTGTGTATACTGAACTTCCCAGATAGGTTCTACCTGGTCACGAGAAGGATAAATATCTCCAAATACACGGCTGACTTTTGAATCTAAAAATTCAAATATTCTAAGTTCCTTAACATCTACAACGGGACTTAAAACATTAGTTCCCGATTCAATAAAATCGGGAATATATTTATTACCAATTAGTTGAAGATCATAAGCAATGGTCACAGAGATGTAACCAATAATTATTCCTCTCTCCTTAACCTGTATTATACCTGTGAATGCCTGTTCATAATCATCAATTAATTCCAAAGGTCTGAACATTTTCAATCCGGCAGGAGTGAATTCAGCAAAATCCATTTGTCCTAATTCAGGATTATCAATCCCGATTGAAAAGCTTCCTTCCAATTCCATCTGCCGGTTATAAAGAGAAACGGATGAATGAAGAGATTCTTTCTGCAAAGAACTGTTGCACCAGATTAAAAAAGCAATTGCATCATAGTTAATATTTTTTTTAAGGAATGAAGAAACAAATTTCGGATCTCTCGCTGCTCCTCTTAATGTTTCCTCAATATGGAACTTAAGTAAGTTATCATTAGGCCTGTTTATTTCATAAGCTAATGTTCTTAAAGAATTTCTTTCCAGTTGAAGATTGAAATGACTGAGTAAAATTATGCTTATGAAAGAAGCTATAAGAGTAGCGTAGATGTAATTATAAACATTCGGCCCTTTGTTATAAAAGTGGTAGGCAAGAATAAAAGTAAACGCAATTATAGTAATCAATAATAAAGGAGTAATTAAAGGTTGATTCTGAATAAGGAGATAAATTATACCAACTATTACCGCTGCTGCAAATAATTTGATAAAGTCTTTCTTCTTACTTTCGTTTATATTTCTTTGATAAGCATTAATAACAATCAAAATAAAGCTGCATAGTAAAAGGATACTTCCAACAGCGAATAGCAAAATTATCAGGTTCATTGTCATTGAAGGAAGATCGGGGATAATATCCGGCTCTTTAAAATATCTTATAGCAGAATCAAATATTACACTTTTTAAAGTTGCTGCAACTGCTCTAATTGAAAGAAAAAAAGTAATTGTAAATAGGATAATAACAGTTAATCTAAGAAATGGATTTTTATTCCCGGAAATATTTTCCAAAATATATTTCTGAACATTCCTGAAAACATAAACAGAGATTAAAAAGAAAAATAAAGTAGTAATAAAAAATTCAATCGGGGATTTAACTATACCATCGGCAAAAGCAGAAGAAAAGTATGCAGGGTCAACAAGCATTCCATCCAAAAATCTAGAAGGAAAATTAAGCCAGTAAAGAAGTGCTCTGAAGATTGAGAAATAAATCAGCAGAACAAAAAATTTTAAGGTTTTGTATTTCAGTTCCCTAAAATCCTGCCTGAATCCAAATGCAAGGACAACATAAGCAAGAATTAAAAGAACAACCTGGATATTATCTGATATATTTTCTAAAGAATTGATTTGTGTTATTAAAGAAGGTTTAATAAAACTAACAGTTGCAATTTTATTTTTCCCGTTATTCAAAATATCAAAGGAATATTTTCTTCCATCTTTCTGCTTATCCGCATATGGGTGATAAAATATTTCAAACTGGGTTAAGAAACTATTGTTAAGCTCTTCTGTTAAACTTATGGCTTCGAAGTAAGTATTCTGCAAGTGATAATGCTTTTCAACAGGAGATGAAAATACAAGAAAAAAATTATCATGTTCGATTGTAACAGTATCAACAACGGAAAGATATGTTATTAGTTGATTGTTATAAAAAAAAGCTTCTCTCAGGGGGAAAGCTAAAGGAAAAATATTTCCCTGGGAAATAGCAACCTTCTCATTCCATGCTATTGTCCTTCCGTTTGGAGCTAAAACCTTAACAGAGTAATCAGAATACTTATCATCATTAACAAGTTTTATAAGTTCCCGGTAAGATGTATTTGGAGTGCGGAGTACTTCTAATAATTCTTTTTTAATTTCATTCTTATCGGAAAGCAGTTCAAATTCTTTATCATTTAAGATTTGAATAACAGAATTTTCAATTTCTTTGATTTGTAAATCAAGTTCTGCTTCCCAGTTATTTTCTTTGCTATCTAAGATTAAAGGTGTGATAATCCCAATCAATAAAACAAGGAATAAAATAAAAAAGACGATAGTAAAAAATTTTCTATCGCCTTTTAATCTCCTGGTAATACTCTTGAACATTAATTTATTGTTATTTGAGTTATCTTCCAGTTGCTTCCAATCCTGTTAAGTGAAATATAAACCTGGGCTCCATTTCTTTCCCCTTTATAATCATAATTATAAACGCCTGTGGCATAAGGATTATTTTCAGCAGAGTTTAAATTATCAAAACGAAAAGAAGTTACATTATATATTTTAAAGAAATCCTCAAGAACATAATAAGCCTGGTTTGATGAATAATAACCTCTTATTCCATTTGATAAGCTCAGGTATGTTTGAGATGCAAGATACCCAGAAAGAACAGAAATATTTCCTCCGGCAATTGCAGATTCAATGCGGTTGAATATTACCTGTGTTGTTGCAGTATTTTTGCTTGAATCAAATTTGTTTAAAAAATTTCTTTCCTGGGCAAAATTTATTTCACCCAGGAAAAAAATCAAAACTACCAAATTATAAATTGCAAATTCTCTTAACATCATTTACTATTCAAAATTAATCAATAATTATATCTAAATCTAATCATCACTGGTTGTTAACTACATTCCTCTTTATCATTTTTTTACCTGTCAAAGGTTCTCTTTTCTGTCCTTTGTTCTTTGGTTTCAGTTCCCTGTTTCCTTCAACAAGTTGATAAGCCCAGTCAAAAACAACTCTGTCAGGAGTAATGCTTGTAACTCTTATTTTAGCAAAATGATTATCCCAAGTCCATATTACATAAGTATGCCCAACTCTTGCGACTTCATATTTATCAGGTGACCAACCTGAAGTTGGTGCATAAGGAATATCATAAATATCATTTGTTGTTCCCATATCCAGAATATCAGAATCATTCCATACATTCAAATAATATTCGCCTTCAAATCTTTCAAAGAAGAAATCTGATTCAAGGTCATCATAAGGAACAACTGAATAATCTGAAAATGAATATCCGGAGTTTTCAGGGAATCTATTGAAATCAAAAATAGACTGATTGTAGCCTTCCGGTCTTGGTGTTGCATAAATTACATCATAGCTTAGATCACTTTCATTCCCGTTATAGTCGTAAGCTGCTACAGCATAATAATAAGTAACTCCGTTTTGAGCATCCCAATCAATAAAGTAGTTCGATGAAGTCGACCCTATTAAAGTATATTTACCATCATAATCATAACTGTAGTAAACATTGTAACCGGAAAGGTCGGATTCACGGTTATCATCCCAGTAAAAATCAACTCTTTCATCTCCGTTGACTACAACAATTCCGCTTGGAGGAGCCGGCGGATCATAATCATAGTAGTAGTCATCAGGTTCATATAAATCACAGGCAGATATTAAAAGCGAAGTAATTATTGCGAAAGTATAAATTTTAATCTTTTTCATTTTTATGTCCTTCGTTTTTATCTGCAAAGAGCCAAACGAAATGCCATTAAAAAAATGTCGTTTTCTATCGTTATAAAGAATTTTCGAAACTTTTTGTGTCTATATTTTTATACAAGCTGTATAGAAACGCTGTTAACGATCGGCAAGAATCTTCAGACATCAAATAAGATTTTTTCTTATCAGAATGACAAAAGAAAAGCTGATTCAACTGCTCGCTGAGAAACTTACAATCTTAGTTGCAAATATTATTTTTATAGATATAAATTTAGTTGTAGGTTTGAGTGTTGTTAAAATTTATGTTAAACATAGAATTTAAAACAAGGGAGGACATCTCACTTCAATACAAAATGTATTAAGCAAAAATTTATTTTTTATTCTCAGGAACCTACAGCATTCACTAAAGTAAAATCATCCAACTTTAATGATAGTGCTGTAGAAAAATTAATAATTAAGAGAGAAGAAAATGACTAACAAAATAAATCTTCTGTGGATCCTTCCGGCATTTACAATATTACTAGCATTCACCACTTTGATTTCCGATTCCGGTTATGAAAATAAAATTATAATTGAAATAAATTCTGATGATGATTATGATGAAGCCTGGCGAAAAGTTGATTCTCTACAAAATAAAGGGTTAACACGTTCAGCACTTGAAGTAGTTGAACAAATTTATGAAGCAGCTAAGAAAGACAATAACCAGCCCCAGATTATCAAATCATTTATTTACAAACTAAAATTTGCAAACTACACAGAAGAAGATAGCCACAAGAAAATAGTTAACCAGGTTAAGGAAGAAATAAAAAATGCAACATTTCCTAATGATGCAATTTTAAATTCAATTCTCGCACAAATCTATTGGCAATATTACACTTACAACAGGTACAGGTTTCAAAATAGAACTGAAACTGTAAATTTTGATAATGAGGATTTTCAAACATGGGATCTTTCGCGACTTATAAAAGAAATTGTAAAGCACTATCATTTATCTCTTGAAAAAAGCGACAGTTTAAAATTAATCCCGCTTACAGATTTTGATAATATAATTATCTCTTTTAATTCAGAGCATGCTTATTTACGTCCAACACTATACGATCTGCTGGCTCATAATGCATTATCGTTTTATATTAATGATGAAGCTTCGGTAACCGATCCCGTTTACAAATTTGAGCTCAGAGATTCAGTTGATCTTGCCTCTGCTGAAGAGTTTGTAAAAATAAATTTTAATACAAAGGATTCTCTCTCACTAAAATTCTATGCTACAAAATTATTCCAGAATCTGATTGATTTTCACCTTAATGATGAAAAGAAAGATGCTTTAATTGATATTGATCTGGCAAGACTGAATTTCATTAGGACCAATAGTATTCATCCTCAAAAAGATAGTTTTTATCTTAAAACAATTTTGGAAATGGAAAAAAGATTTGATGGAGTTCCATATTCATCACTAATCTTGTTTAACAAAGCAAAGTTCTTTTATGATGAAGGGAAAAAGTACAATGCTTCTGTTTCTGATAATCATAAATGGGATCTTAAAAAAGCAATGGAAATTTGTGAAGAAGCAATTGAAAAGTTTCCGGAAACGTATGGAGCCTCAAGCTGTAATTGGCTTAAAAATCAAATCCTTCAAAAGAATTTAACATTTCAAACAGAATATGGGAATATACCTGGCAAGCCTTTCCGTGCTTTTATTTCTTACCAGAATGCTAATAAAATTTTTATAAGAGTAGTTCTATGGAATGAGTACAAAGAAAAATCCACTCCAA
>CAYNUV010000062.1:0-10391 GCA_964400245.1 uncultured Ignavibacteriaceae bacterium | reverse complement strand
ATAGAATCTCTATCCGCTTACGCCCGCCAGTTTTTGGATATGCTGGAAAAGCCGGATGTTGATTTGATTGAAGGTTTAAGCCCTGCAATTTCAATCGAACAAAAATCAACATCAGGAAATCCCCGATCAACTGTTGGAACCGTAACTGAAATTTATGATTATCTCAGGTTACTTTTTGCAAGAGTGGGAACACCTCATTGTTATAATTGCGGTAAACCGGTAACAAAGCAAACATCAAACCAGATTATAGATTCAATCATCACTTCTCTTAAAGGAGAGAAGATAACAATATTGGCTCCTGCTGTTCGCGGAAGAAAAGGTCATTACAGAGAATTGTTTGAAGAGATTGCTTCAGATGGTTTTATAAAAGTAAGAGTAGATAATGAGTTTCATGAAATTGTTAAAGGATTTAGTATAGACCGCTACAAGATTCACAACATAGAAGTTCAGGTTGATAAGATAACAATAAATGAATCCTCGAGAAAAAGAATAACTGAATCTGTGGAAGTCGGACTTAATTATGGAAACGGAATTCTTATAGCGAATAACGGGAAGAAAGATTTCATTTACAGCAGGCATCTTGCCTGTCTTGATTGCGGAATCAGTTACCAGGAGATGGCTCCAAATTCTTTTTCGTTTAATTCGCCATTTGGCTCCTGTAAGGATTGTGAAGGCCTGGGAGAAAAAAAAGAGCTTGATATAAACCTGATTATTCCTGATTGGAATAAATCTATAAATGAAGAAGGGCTTTCACCAGTTGGAAAACCGAGACAAATCTGGTTCTTTAACCAGCTTAAAGTTGTAGCTGAAAAGTATAGTTTCGATTTCGATACTCCTCTTAAAAATTTAAATGAAGAACAAAAAGATATTCTTCTTAACGGGACAAAAGAAAAAATTCCTTTTGCCTATTCTTATGGCAGCAGCAATCCTGTTACTTATATGCACAAATTTTCCGGTTTGTTTAATTACTTAAAAAATTATTATTCAAGTACCAACTCAAATAATATCCGGGAGTGGGTTGAATCTTATATGAACACAGTTATTTGCCCAACCTGTAACGGAGGAAGATTAAAGAAAGAATCTCTTTCAGTTAAGTTCCAGAAGAAAAATATAAGCGAAGTTACTTCACTTTCTATTCTTAGAACCAAAGAGTTTTTTGAAAAAGTAAAATTATCCGGAAGAGATTTAGCGGTTGCAAAACCAATTATTAAAGAAATTGCAACCCGGCTTCAGTTTCTGCTTGATGTTGGTTTGGATTATTTAACACTTAATCGTTCCGCAAGAACTTTATCCGGAGGTGAATCTCAACGAATCAGGCTTGCTACTCAGATTGGTTCTCAGCTTGCAGGAGTTTTATATGTACTTGATGAGCCAAGTATAGGGCTTCATCAAAGTGATAATATAAAATTAATTAATTCTTTAAAAAATCTGAGAGACCTCGGCAATACTGTTATTGTTGTTGAGCATGATCGCGAGACAATTGAGAGTTCTGATTACATGATTGATCTTGGTCCTGCTGCAGGAGAACATGGCGGTGAAGTTTGTATTGCCGGTTTAACTAAAGAACTTATGGATTCTCAAAATGGATTTGATTCTGTTACTCTTTCTTATCTTAAAAATAAAAAGGAAATAAAAGTTCCAGATGAAAGAAGAAAAGGTAACGGCAAGCATATTCTGCTTAAAGGTGCTTCGGGATTTAATCTTAAGAATGTTAATTTAAAAATTACTCTCGGCACTTTAACATTAATTACAGGAGTTAGCGGATCAGGTAAATCAACTTTGTTAAATGAAACTCTTGTAAAAATTTTGATGAGAGAGATTTATAAAACAAAAACTGTCCCGCTTCATTATAAATCAATAGAAGGATTAGAAAATATTGATAAAGTAATTGAGATTGATCAAACACCAATTGGAAGAACTCCGCGATCAAATCCTGCAACGTACACAGGATTATTTACTTTCATTCGTGATTTATATTCACAGCTTCCGGAATCAAAAATGCGCGGTTATACCACCGGAAGATTCAGCTTTAATGTTGAAGGTGGGAGATGCGAAGAATGCGGAGGCGATGGTCTCAAAAAAATTGAAATGAATTTTCTGCCCGATGTTTATGTTTTATGTGATGTCTGCAGGGGAAAAAGATATAACAGGGAAACACTTGAAGTTTTATATAAAACAAAATCAATTGCTGATGTTCTTGAAATGAGAGTTGAATATGCACTTGAATTTTTTAGCGAGCTTCCAAGAATCAAAAGGAAAATAAAAGCAATTAATGATGTCGGCTTAGGTTACATTAAGCTTGGTCAGCAGGCAACTACTTTATCCGGCGGAGAAGCACAAAGAGTTAAGCTTGCTACTGAATTGAGTAAAGTAAGCACTGGCAAAACTTTGTATATTCTCGATGAACCAACAACCGGGCTTCATTTTGAAGATGTAAATATTTTACTGAAAGTTCTTAACAAGCTTGTTGATAAAGGAAACACTGTTGTAGTTGTTGAGCATAACCTTGATGTTATAAAAACAGCAGACTGGATTGTTGATCTTGGTCCTGAAGGAGGCGAAAGAGGTGGAGAAATAATTGCTGAAGGAACTCCTGAAGAGATTGTAAAGAATAAGAAAAGTGTAACGGGATTGTTTTTAAAGAAAGAGTTGAAAAGCTAGTCAAAAAAATCTCGGACTATAAAATAAAATATAATAGAACTTCTAATAAATCTAAATAAGAATTCAAAAGCAGATTTTAGAGTGGTAAAGTTAGTGGATTGGGTAGTCAATTTCTGTGAACAAAGTTTTATTATTTGCTTTGCAATTCCCGGAGATACTTCTTCATATAAATCTAATTCCTGTGGAGTGGGAATTTTTAGACGTTGAAGTTCTTTGGATGTTTTAATAGTTAGTTCTAAATTTTTCTTTGTCTTTTCCATATATTTTTTTATTTGTTTAGATTAAATCTTTAAAAAAGAAGCCTTTAAAAAATCCTGCCTGGGTCCCGCAGGATTTTTTTTAATACAAATATTTCTTTAAGCTCAAGAAATTTTAAAATCATCTTTTCCCTACAAAATTCTTTGTTTGGTTAATGCTCTAAAACTATATAAAGAAACTACTTAAAAACGTCGCCGGTCCGTATCCAACCATTTTTTCTTTCATATGACGAACGATGAATAGAACATAAACTTTTTTCTTTCTATTTATCTACTGATTTTAATCAGTGATTTGGATCAGTAGATCTTGAATAATCTGATTCTTTTCATAAAAACCTTTTGTTTTTTATTTCTTGAAAAGCTAAATAATTTTCAATTTAGAAGATATTTAAAAAGTGAGAAATACTACTGCTCAGATTTTTGAATCAAAAATTTTAGAAGATCTCATCTTTTAATAAGAAGTGATAGGATCAAAAAAACTTCTAATTAATTAGGTGTAAAAATTCGGTACCTTCTAATTTTAAAAAATTTCCAACTTTTTGTTGGGGTTCTATATTAATCTTTTTACGCGCTTTAGTCCTTGAAAATTTTGGCTCGTAAGCTATATATTCTAAAAATTAAGAGGATTAATATGAAAAAAAGAGTATTAAAATCTGAGAAAAGGTTGGTCTATAAAAACTTAAAATTAATACATGAATTTATAGAAGCTATGTTTCTTATTGTAGGATTTTTCAAAGTTGGTGAAATTGGCAAATATATTATTCTAATTTATTTTTTGGTAAAAATTTATAAAAAGCGAGTAGATTAGTAGTTTGTTTTACAATTATTTTATATAAACAGTACTTCGTGTAGCATTAATAGAACACCTTAGTCAAACTTATACGGATCGGGAGAAAGTCTAAGATCTTCATTCAACGAATTCATTTTCATCATATCTTCATCACTTAAATTAAAATCAAAAATTCCAGCATTCTCTTTTATTCTTTCAGGGTTAGAGGATTTTGGAATAACAATAACATTATGCTGAAGCGACCATCTTAACATTATTTGTGCCGGTGTTTTGTCATACTTATCTGATAATTCTTTTATAACGGCGTGATTAAATTTTTTCCTTCTTGCAATCGGTGTGTATCCTTCTACTGCTATTTTATTAGTATTGCAGAAATCCATAATCTCTTTCTGGAAGACAAATGAATTAAATTCAATTTGGTTTACTGCAGGTATAGTTGAAGAACTTTCAAACAGTTCTTTAAGATGGCGAACTGTGTAATTGCTTAAACCTATAGCTCTGCATTTGTTCTGCTTCAATAATTCTTCCATTGCTTTCCAGGATTCATTTCTTTTGCCGCTTATTGGCCAGTGAATAAGATAGAGATCAACATAATCAAGATCCAGTTCCTTCAGACTTTTTTCAAATGCTTTTAATGCTTTTTGATAACCATGATCTGAGTTGTCCAATTTTGTTGTAATAAAAATCTCATCGCGGGGAACTGAACTGCTTTTAATTGCTTGCCCGACTTCCTTTTCATTGTAATACGCTGCTGCAGTATCAATCAACCTGTATCCGGTTTCAAGAGCTGCATCAATAGCTTTATCAACTTCTTTTTGTCCTCTTATGTCATAGGTTCCCAAACCGAGGAAAGGAATCTCAATTTCGTTATTTAATTTTAATCTGCTGGTGATATTCAAATTCATAAGGATTCTGATATTTATTTCTAAAGTTAACCATTCAAAAATTTTGTTAATTAAAAACCGTTAAAACGGTTTCCAATAAATTGTTTATTAGTAACCCACGACTTAAGTCGTGGGTTACTTGATTATGATTATTAGAGGAACCGTTTTAACGGTTTGCAAAATTAAAAAACTTCTAAAAGCTTTAGTGCCATTATAAAAACAGTTACAATCAACGCTGCCTTAATAAATTTTTCACCTTTCTTTACAGAAAGCTTTGCTGCCCACCACGCTCCGAATGCATTTCCAATTGCAAGACTTACTCCAAACTGCCAATTAATATTTCCTGTTACAAGGAAAACAATAAAAGCAGGAACGGTTAAAAATAAAACAATAAAAACCTTATGCATATTTACAATAATTAGATTAAGCTTCATCAGGTATTGAAGTGCCGCCATTATCATAAACCCAATTCCAACCTGGATGAATCCTCCATAAAATCCTATTCCAAACATGGATAAATGAACTGTCCATGGAATTTTATTTGAATTTTCACCCGAGTTATTCTTAGGATTAGGAATCAACATTGAGATAATAACTGCGATCATTATAACGCCAAGAATTTTTTCGAACAAATCATCACCAATATTTAAAGCGAAGATTGCACCGACAATTGTTCCCGGCAGAGTCATTAAAGAGAGTTTCATACTCATTCCAAACTGATGGTATTTTTCCTGCTTAAATGATTGAATAGCTGAAACATTTTGAACAATAATTGCTATACGGTTTGTACCGTTTGCAACTGTAGAATCGAGACCGAGAAAGATTAATGCAGGAAGTGTAAGTGCTGAACCGCCGCCGGCAACAACATTCATAAACCCGCTTACCGCGCCGACACCAAAAAGAATTAATGCAGATGTTAGATCAGACAATTAAAGATATTTTTTTGTTAATTGGTTTTAATTTCTTAATCGTAATCATAACCTTATGTTTTAAGTCCGATTAGGATTAAGATTATGAGTACGAATCTGTTTTAAAATACAAAATTTCTTGCTGTTATTACTTTCCAAATTAATAATTCCTGGTTTCCTTTGACTCAAATTACTAAATCAGTAATTTTAGTGAAAGAATCAAAACGGAAGAATCATTTTTTATTCATTCAACCATTCAATCATCCAAATATGATAATAACTTAATAACAATAAAACCGGGTAATACCATGAAAGCTAATAACATTATTCTCTTAACCTGCGTTTTCTTTTTCTCTATTTCAGTTTATGCACAACTCTTTTATTCGGAAAATCCTCTCGCACATACATATTCAATTGTTGCACGAGATCCGGTTACTGGTGAAATGGGAGTTGCAGTTCAGTCGCATTGGTTTTCTGTTGGCTCAGTTGTAAGCTGGGCAGAAGCGGGAGTTGGTGCTATTGCAACTCAATCTTTGGTTAATATTTCATTTGGCCCTAGAGGACTTGAACTCCTAAAGCAAGGAATGACTGCTCAACAAGTTTTAGATCAATTAATTTCTGAAGATGAAGGAAGAGATTACCGCCAGCTTGCCATTGTTGATGCGAAAGGAAATGTTGCTTCATACACTGGTAAAAAATGTATTCCTGACGCAGGAAATATTGTTGGTGATAATTTTTCCGTTCAGGCAAATCTTATGGAGAATAACAAGGTATGGCCTGCTATGGATAAAGCTTTCAGAGAATCAAAAGGACTTCTTGCAGAAAGAATGATTGAAGCATTAACTGCTGCACAAAATGTAGGCGGAGATATTAGAGGACAGCAATCAGCCGCAATTCTTATTGTAAGAGGAGAAACAACAGGTAAAGTCTGGGAAGACCGCTTGATTGATTTGCGGGTTGAAGATCATCCTGATCCTGTTAATGAAATCAAAAGATTGTTGAAGGTTCATCGTGCTTATGAACATATGAATAACGGTGATCTTGCAATTGAAAAAGGTGATATGGAACTGGCGATGAAAGAATATTCAACTGCAGAAGAGATGTTCCCTGAAAATCTTGAAATGAAATTCTGGCATGCTGTAACTCTTGCAGGCAGCGGCAAAGTTGATGAAGCACTTCCATTATTTAAAGAAGTTTTTATTAAGGATGAAAACTGGAGAACATTAACGCCTCGTTTGGTTCCTATCGGATTATTAACTGTGAGTGAAGAAGATCTTAATAAGATTATTTCTTTGAAGTAATTCAAGCAAGCGGATTTTCAATTTATGATTTACATAAATTGAGATTGATATTTCATCCATAACGGGATTCTATTTACTGTTCTGTTCATTTTTTCTATGAATATGCCGTCCCTCCGGGATTATTAATTGTAAGTCCCTTATTGCATAATCTTATTACTGAAGTTGAAATATCGAAGTTCTAAACAAAATATCTTGATAAACAATTATTAATTATCGAAGTTTTGATTAACTAATTACCAAAAGATTTATGAAAAAAAATATCTGTTTTATTTCCATTGTAATAGCTGTTGCTTCATTTATAATATTTCCAGGACTTGATGGAATTTATAAATTAGAAAAAAAATCTATGAAACCTGCACCCGGACCCGATCTGCGTCCTTATGAATGGGCATATGTTCAAAGAACATATCCTTATTTTAATGCTGATCCCAAAGCTTATATAAATGCGATTGAACAGGTTAAAGGAATGAAAAGAGAACAATTAAATAAACAAAATTTAAGCAGTGTTCAGTGGGAATTTGCGGGACCAATAAATATTGGCGGAAGAGTTGTTGATATTGAATTTAATCCTCTCAATCCTACTATTATTTATGCTGCTTCTGCAACGGGAGGTGTTTTTAAATCAACAGATACAGGCGTTACCTGGTTTCCAATTTTTGATGAGCAAAATGTTTTACCTATAGGTGATATTGCTGTTGATCCTGTTAATCCGAATATAATTTATGTTGGAACGGGGGAAGCAAACGGCGGACACAATAATTTTGCAGGCGGCGGTGTTTTTAAATCTACAGATGCGGGAAGCACCTGGCAATTTTTAGGATTGGAAGAAACTGTTTCAATCGGGAGAATTGTAATTGATCCAACTAACACAAGCATTATTTATTTAGCTGCTGTCGGTTCATACTTTTCTCCAAATCCTGAAAGAGGAATTTATAAAAGTATAGATGGTGGAATTAACTGGTCAAAATCTTTATTTGTTTCTGATTCCACAGGTGGAATTGATATAATTATGGATCCGGCTAATTCATCTTTCTTAATGGTTTCAATGTGGGAGAGAGTAAGACGGCCGAACGCTTCTCATCTTTATGGTCCTTCAAGCGGAATTTACAGAACAACAAATGCGGGAACCGATTGGGAATTGCTTGAACCTTCACGCGGATTACCGGCTGCAAATTTGCAGGATGTTGGAAGAATTGGTTTAGCGATTTCAAAATCAAATCCGGAAATAAGCTATGCTCTTTATAATGATGGGGCTGTTTATTTAGGTTTATATAAAACTACTGATTACGGCGATAGCTGGACAACTGCTGATCCCGATAATGAAATTGGAAATTCCGGCGGAGTAAGCAATTTTAGCTGGTACTTTGGACAAGTAAGAATTCATCCAACTAATCCTCAGATCATCTATGCTATGGATGTTGCATTTATGAGATCTACAAATGGCGGAACTTCCTGGCCGATTATTTATGGTTATAGCGGGCCATCAGAATTACATGTTGATCATCATGCTTTGGCTTTTCATCCTTCTAACCCTGACTACATTTTAAATGGAAATGACGGCGGAATTAATATATCGACTGATGGTGGACAAAACTGGTCTCAACCTGTTCAATTACCCAATACCCAATTTTATGAAATAGGTTTGGATTATAATAATCCTCAAAAGCTTTATGGAGGGACGCAGGATAATAATACAATCAGAACAAACACGGGCGGGCTTGATGATTGGGATAGAATTCTTGGCGGAGATGGAATGTATGTTAATGTTGATTTCACGAATCCAAATATTATTTATGCCGAATCGCAATTTGGCAATCTTGCAAAATCAACTGATGGAGGTTTTGATTTTTTTGATGCAACAAACGGAATTAATTTTAATGAACCTGTAAACTGGTCAACCCCTGTTATTATGTGTCCGCATAATCCAAACGTTCTTTATTATGGAACGGACAGAGTTTACAGAACAACAAACGGTGCAGCAAACTGGACTGCAATAAGTGATGATTTGTCTGATGGAATTCCCGGAACCCGTCTTGGAACAGTTACTACAATTGCAGTCGCTCCTTCAGATTCGAATGTTATTTATGCAGGAACTGATGACAGCCACATCTGGGTTACAACTGATTATGGAAATAACTGGACAGATATTTCTCTGCATCCTGAATTGCCTGAAAGATGGGTAACAAGAGTTGTTGTTGATCCGGATGATGCAAATATAATTTATGCAACTTACTCTGGATTAAAATGGAGAGACCCGCAGCCGCACGTGTATAAAAGTACAGATATGGGTTTAAGCTGGGCGAACATTAGTTCCAATCTTCCCGATGCACCTGTTAATGCTTTCGCTGTTGATAATAATAACCCTGACTGGCTCTATGCCGGAAGCGATGTTGGTGCATTTGTAAGTTTTAACGGCGGGGAAGAATGGGAAGTTTTAGGCGAAGGTTTGCCGGTTGTTTCAGTTTATGATATGAAAATTCACCCGACAGAAAATTATCTTGCTATAGGAACACATGGAAGGTCAATGTACAAACTTGATCTTAACCAGCTTACAGTTGGTGTAAATGATGATAATATTTCTGTAAAGAATTTTGAGCTTTTGCAGAATTATCCTAACCCATTTAATCCATCTACCAAAATAAAATTTCAGATTTCCAACGTAGAGACGAGGCATGCCTCGTCTCTACAACAAGTAATATTAAAGGTTTACGATATGCTTGGAAAAGAAATAACTACTTTGGTTAATGAAGAAAAGCCGGCAGGGAATTATGAAATTGAGTTTGATGCTTCGCGATTATCCAGCGGAATATATTTTTATAAGCTTGATGCGGGGAATTATTCTGAAACGAGAAAGATGGTTTTAATTAAATAATTTAAAAAGCCACAATTTTCGCAAAATTAATTAACCCATCCCTAAATCCCTTCCATGGTGGGGACGAAAGGGGTGGGTAAAATTAGAAATGAATAAAAAATCTATGAAGGATAATATTCTGCAGTTGGCTCAGAAGCTTCAGAATGGCATTTCTAACATTGGAAATAGGGCTCAGAAGCTCCAGAATGGCATTTCCAATTTTGGAAGTATGGCTCAGAAGCTTCCGAATAGTATTTCCAAATTTGGAATTAGGGCTCGGAAGATTCCGGATAGTATTTCCGGTTTTGGAAATTGTTTTCTATTCATTTTTACGCATCTGCAGGGGCATAGCAACGCTATGTCCCTGCAAGAATACCGAATTGTAGAGACAAGGCGCGCCTTGTCTCTACGGATTGAGATATTACCACATATTTATTTATTTTTGCTGAAAATTTCCTTAGAAGAAACAAAACCAGATGGATTTGGGAGTGTGAGGAGAAAATGAACAATGAAATTACAAAGCAAAAAAAGTGTAATTCCTGTAGAACTTTTAATTGATGTGGAAGCAAATATATGTTCTTCATGTCAAAGGAATCAAAAATTCTTTACAAAAGACATCTTCTATACTCCTAATTTTTTGACAGTAATTTCTCTTCTTTTGTCAATCGTTCTGTTAGCCCTTTCTTTTATGGAATTTTTTGAAGCTAAAAGGGAAAGGGAAGAAACAACTTTAGCTTTA
>CAYNUV010000061.1:0-10446 GCA_964400245.1 uncultured Ignavibacteriaceae bacterium | reverse complement strand
ACAAAAGAACGAACATCACCACCTCTTTGCACTAAGGCAACAACAGGGATTTTATTTTCAAGACCTGTTTGTTTTCCTATCCTTCGCATCTTGCCACCGATTAGAGTTTCATCAGCTTCGATTATACCAGACATTTTCTTTGTTAGAGTTCTTTCCATACCGTAACGGATTCTATGAGCCATAAACCAAGCACTCTTATAAGTTATCCCTAACATTCTGTGTAATTGGTTTGAGGAGATACCTTTCTTAGATGAGGCAATAAGATAAATTGCGATTAACCATTTATTAAGGGGAATATGAGAATCAGAGAAAATAGTACCTACCATTACAGTAAATTGTTTTCTGCATTTAGAACATTTATAAACTCCGTGTCTTACAGGAGAATTAGAACCTTTCTTAGGATTCAATTTAAAAGATTTATCAGATTTACAATGAGGGCAAATCCTGCCATTAGCCCACCTAAGAGATTCTAAATATTCTCTTGCTTGTTCTTCTGTAAACTTGGAAAGGTCTAAGTAATCTTGATTCATTGTACACCTTTAAATAAATTAGGTTATTGAGTAAAGGAAATATACAAAATTAGGTTGGGTTTGTCAAGTATACAATCTCGCAATTACCGGCACATCATACTTTTTAAGTTTAGCAAGTAAATCATTTGTAAGTTTTTGCTGGTAAGAAATATCTTTTATCAGGGAAGCTACGGGCAGATCATCAATTGTGATTGCAACCTCTCGTGATTCATTTTGTGGAAAAATTAGTATAGGTAAAACGACGAACAAAGCGATTAAAAGTTTTCTTTTCATGATGGTTACATATTTTTAATTTTTATCCAGCCAATCTAACAAACCATTTATTAATGTAAGAGGATGTGGAGGGCAGCCGGGAATATAAAGATCAATTTTATTCTCTTTCAAAAAATCCCTGTTAACCTGGTTTGAATTTTGGAAAATGCCGCCGGAAATTGCACACGCACCAAAAAGAATAACAACCTTTGGATTTGGTACAGCTTCAAAACAAATTTCTGTTGCCCTTGCCATATTTTTTGTAATAGGACCTGTGATTACAACTCCGTCAGCATGGCGGGGAGATGCGACAAATTCAATTCCATATCTTCCCATATCAAAGTTTACATTGCTGAGCGCATTAAGTTCAAGTTCGCAGCCATTGCATCCCCCGGCAGAAATTTGCCGAAGCTTTAATGATTTACCAAAATATTTCCTGATTTTTTCCGAAGCTTTTTCAGGAGAGATACTTTTGGTTTCTTTTGCAACTATTAGTTGTTCCTGCGAACTTGCCGACAAATGATAATCATTTGTGTAGTGAATTATTTTTTCCGGGCAAGTCTCTTCGCACAATGGGCAGAAAACACATAATCCTAAATTGATTCTAACCGGGTTTAATTCTATCGCATTTGTAGGACAAACATCAGCACATATTTTACATCCATCAGCACAGGGCTTATCTTCAATAACAGGCAACCCTCTGAAAAGTGGTGGAAGAGAAACATTCTTTACGTCATGAATAATAGGATCGCCCTGGAGTAATCTTACTTTTATTGCTTCTTTCATATTATTCTGTCTTCTATTATTTGGATTCCCGCCTGGCTGCCAACAAGGCAGGCTTTTGCAGGAATGCCATCATAAATCATGACCGGCATAAGATAAATCAAAACTTTTGTTGCAAAGTGGAAAATCAGAAATCCCGGTTTTACGTAATGCTAAACTTAATCCATACCAATTGTTGAACGATGGATCTTTTATCTTACATAAAGACAAATTTCCGTTTTCATCAGTTAATATTGTATGAACGATTTCTCCGCGCCAGCCTTCAACCATGGAGATAACACCCTTGTTTGGAGGAATCATTCCGGATTCAGTTTTAATTTCGCCGTTTGGAAGATTTTCTAATTGATCAAATATAAATCTCAGTGATTCATCAATTTCCAAAGAACGTAATCGCGCACGGGCAAAAACATCTCCGCTTGATAGAGTAATAAGTGATACCGGGTTATAATGATAAACACCATAAGGAAAATGAATGCGTGTATCTTCTTCAATTCCGCAGGATCGTGCCGCAAGCCCAACTAATCCAATTTGTTGAGCTAAATTATTGGAAACAGTCCCGGTACTTTCAAACCTGGTTAATGCACCGATAGAAGAGAAAAGATATTCATTGATTGCTGAGATATCATTTTTAATAGTCTGAAGATTTGAAATTATCTTTGATACAATTTCATCAGTCAAATCAAAACGAACCCCGCCGTAAATAAACAAACCCCGACCGAACCGTGAACCGCATAAAAAAGCGAGACTGTTTATTACATCAGTACGCAATCTTCCGTAAGAAGAAGCGACTAAAGCAAAGCCGATATCATTTGCAACTCCGCCTAACCCGGATAAATGCATAGCAATTCTCTCCAGCTCTTCTGCAAGAGAGCGAATTACTTGTGCACGGAAGCTAACCTGAACATCACTTAAACTCTCTATAGCAGCACAATGTGCATAAGTATGCCCGATAACAGTATCGCCTGCAATTGATTCAGAAAGAATAATTCTTTGGTTTGGATTTGACTGTAATAATAAATCTTCAACTCCTCTGTGCTGATAGCCTAAATTTATTTCAAGATTATAAACTAGTTCCCCATGGCATTGAAATCTAAAATGCCCCGGCTCAATAACTCCCGCGTGAATAGGACCAACTGCAACTTCGTGAACTTCTTCACCATCCAATTTATAAAATTGATATGGCTGATTTCCCAAAACAACATTTTGTTTTCTTACCGGCCGAAGCCAGGGATGATTAACCGGCACATATCCATAATTTTCCGAAAGCTCACATTCAAAATAATTTGTCTGCGGGAACTCACTTGCAAAACTTTCAAATTGAAGATTATTTTTATCAAACTCGCCGCCGGTTAAATGAATTAGAGAGGAATATTTATCTGTAAGAACGGCAATGATTTTCCCCGGATTGTTTTTACTGATGGGGGTTAAGCCGATCATTCTGAAACCATTTGAAAGTCCTTCCAGAATAGAATCTCTGAAATCATTTTTAGTAAGAAAAGGAATTGAGCTGATTTCAAAGGATTGATTATTCTGAACTTCAAGCGATATCATAAGTTTATACCAAAATCTTTTGAAATATTAATTATGTTTCTGTAAAGAATATCCGGAGAGGCGATTGCAATGCTTACCAAAAGAATTAAAAGGAGAATTGCAGCCAAGTGAATTAATCTGAATTGTTTTTTATCAACTTCCTGGAAATCATTCGGCCCTTTCTTATAAAGCATCGAAAAGACAATCCTGCCCATATTTATAAAAATAAAAAGAAGGAAAAACATTGTAAGGAAAAGAACAACCGGCTTATCGGAAAATAACATTCCTTCAAATATTTTAATCTCGCTGAAAAAAATTCCTGATGGAGGAATTCCGGAGATAGCAAGAAAAGCTAAGAGAAATAGCCAGCCCGTCGCGGGCATTAAATTTAATACCGAAGTAACCTTATCAACTTCTCTTGATTTATACGTCCTGTGAATATTTCCTGCGGTAAGAAACAAAGCTGCTTTTGTAATTGAATTATAAATTGCATGATACATAGCACCAACAAATGCTAACCCGCCTATTCCAATTCCTAAAGTTATTAATCCAAGATGTTCAACGCTTGAGTATGCAAGCATTCGTTTGTAGTTGTTTACTTTGAACATATATACAAAAGTAATGAATATAGAAAACACTCCGCCGATAATAAGAATTACTTTAGCAAACTCATAAGAGGAAGTAGGCTGAATAATTTGAAATATTCTCATTACTCCAAGAAGCCCGGTAATACGTAGCGAACCTGACATTAGTGCAGCAATTGGACTTGGTGCATTACTTGTTGCATCAATATCGGCTGTGTGCATCGGTGCAATTCCGATTTTTGTACTTAATCCCACAAAAATGAAAATGAAACTTGCTTTTAACCAGATTGGATTTAACTGGTTGGCATTTTTAATAAATTCCCAAAAGAATAATTGCTGCCCTTCAAGCAAAGTTCCTTTAGCAGAAAGTGTAAGGAATAATATTCCGATAAATGCAAAAGCAATTCCGACCGATACTAAAAATAAATATTTCCACATCGCTTCAAGAGCTTCTTCATTCCTGTAGAAATATATTAAGGGAGCTACACTTAAAGTAGTTGCTTCGGCAGCAACCCAGTACATTCCAAAATGATTGCTGAGAATTGCCGCAGAGTTGGCAGTAAGATAAAAATTGAGAAGCAGGAAATAATACTTTTTCCCTTCCTGTGCTTTTGAAGTAACCGGCCTTTTCAAAAAAGAAAATGAAACAAGCACAACCCAGAAGTAAACATTAGAAAGAATCACTATAAATAATTTGCTCAATGAATCAATACTGAAAAAGAAAGGAAGGTTAGTATGATAGTAGCCAAGAAAAACACTTAAGGATAAAGCCAGATGCAAAATGCTTACAAGTATGGAAACCGAATATTGTATCCGGAGGTTTTTAACAAAGTAACAAAATACTGATGATAAAAGCGGGAGTAATATGAAAATAAAAAGCTCAAACATTAGTCTTTTAATCTCCCAAGAATTGTAACATCAAATCCCGATAATGTACTGCTGATTTTATTCAAAGCAATACCCATTAGAAAAACAACGACGAACACATCGAGCAATATTCCGAGTTCAATCAACATCGGAAGCTCAGATGCCACTGCAGTACCAAATAAGAAAATACCATTTTCTAAAACTAAGAAACCCGCTACATGCACAATTAATTTTCTTCTGAAGATTATCACATAAATCCCTATTACAACTGCAGAAAAACCGCTGGCAAAAGGTATTACAATGAGTTCTGTACTTTTTGAGAGAATATTTGATACAACAAAAATTATTACAGTTGAGGTAATTACTAAAAGTAAAAAAGTAAACTGCTGTATAGTTGGTTCAATTACTCGCTTGATGTCAAGGTCAAGAATGATTTTATTTATGTATCGGGGGATAAGAAAAACTTTGACAAGAATTAATGTAACTGGCAATATCAAACCATAAATGGAAAAGTTTTTGAGAAAAGGTAGAACCACAATTATTGAAAGGAGAACGCCCTGAAGCTGTAAAACAGAAACGTATCCTTTTACTCTTGATGTAATAGCAAGATAAAATAATGATAAACAAAAAAGAATGCTTAAAACATTTTCCATGGAGACAATTATAAATTGTTAATTGTTAATTAGTAAAAGTATAAATCAATAAATTTAATATTCCCAATGCCGTTGCAAATAAAAGATACTGCGGGATGTTCTTCATCTTAAAACGCGATGTTATTGTTTCAACTACAGCGAGAGCACCGGAGAGTATTAACACCACAATAACAAAAACAATTAAACCAAGTGAATAATTCTGTACACCAAAGGGATAAAAGAAAGAAGTTTCAATTATTGCATAAATAAATAATTTGATATAACCGGAATATTGATAGAGGAACAAATCAAAACCGGAATTATCTAAGATCATCACTTCGTGAATCATTGTAAGTTCAAGATGTGTATTCGGATCATCAACCGACATACGTGAACATTCTGTTACCGAAAGAAGGAATGCTGAAATAGAGCATATCACAATAAAAACAATGTAAGAAAGATTATCCAAACGAATCGAGTGGTAGATATCATAAATAGAAGTTGTTCCGCTTATAAATGCTATACTTCCCAATGTGAAAAAGAAAATTGGCTCGGCAAACAAAGCAAAAGTAGCTTCACGTGCAGCACCCATTCCTTCAAATGAACTCCCGATATCCATTGCAGCTAGTATCTGGAAGAATCTTGCAAGCCCAAGCATATATGCAAACAAAATAATATCTCCATTAAAGCTGATTAGTGGTTTCCAAAATCCTATCGGAAGCATAGCAGCAGCAAAAATAACTACAACAAAATTTATAAGAGGCGAAATTTGACTGATAAAAGATGAACTTTTTGCATTGATAGTTTCTTTTTTGAAAAGTCTCTGCAATTCATAATAAGGCTGCAAGATTGGAGCTCCCATTCTTCCTGTAAATATTGCTTTTTGTTTATTGATGATTCCGGCAAACAGTGGAGCGACTATGATGATTGCCAGAATAGAAATTATTCCTTGTAGAGTTGTTACATCCATAGGAAAGCTATAAATGCATAAATGGTGATTACAATTAATATAAAGCCGACGTAGTATCGTATATCAGTCTTGCTCAGGAATGTTATTCTTGAAACCAGCGAACTTAAAAACCGGAAACCCGGCAAAATTATTTTCTCATCAACAAAATCTTGCGAATGACTTTGGAAGTATGATTTAATTGGAAAAGCACTCTTAGATATTTTAACTTTTTTATGATAAACCAGGATTGATTGTGGGATAGTATTCAGCTCATCTGCAAATGATGATGCTGTGTATTGCATTCTTGGATTAAGATTTTCATATCCGCAACCCCAGGCATTGGAGTTTCTTTTTCCATACCGGTACTGAATTTTCTTCTTTAAAAAATATAAACCTATAATTCCGATTAATGCAGATGTAAAAATAATCGTTATATAAAACCAATTCATATTAAGTAATGCTGATGAAGAATTTGCAGGTACAAACCCATTGGTTAAAACCTTATTAACAACTCCAATAAAAGGCTGCGGGTAAAATCCTATCACAATGCAGAGTAATGCAAAAATTCCAAGCGATACATAATCATAAACAGAAGTATGAAAATATTTTACTTCTTTTCTTTCTGTTCCTAAAAACATTATTGAGTTAATCTTTGTAAAGCAAGCAACTGCTAACCCGCCTACGAATGCAAGTCCTACAACAAAAAGTAACATCAAAAGCGGATAATAGTTTTTAAGTTCATTTGCAGTTTGGAAAAAACTATTGAATATAATGAACTCGGAAATGAATCCGTTAAAAGGGGGGATTCCGCATATTGCAATAGACCCGATAAGAAAAAGTAAAGCTAAATATTTTGCACGGTGAACAAGCCCTCCCATCAATTCAATATTTCTTGTCCCCAGGTTTTGATAAATTACTCCGCTGCCAATGAACAAAAGACTTTTGAATATCGCATGATTTAAAGTATGAAGAAGAGCTCCGCCAAAACCTAATAGCTGTAGTGCTGGTAAATTATTTGCTGAACCGATGAACCCGATTCCAATTCCTATTCCTATAATGCCTATGTTCTCAATCGAGTGGTAAGCAAGCAGCCTTTTAATATCATGCTGTGCAAGTGCGTACCAGACTCCGAAAATTGCACTGATGATACTGACAATAAGAACAACCCAGCCGCACCATTCAGGGATAGGTTTTAGAAATTGATATGTTCTTAATATTCCGTAAATACCGGTTTTAATAATTATTCCTGAAAGAAAAGCGCTCAGCACAGTTGGTGCAATTGGGTGAGCTTGCGGAAGCCAGAAGTGAAATGGCATAAACCCCGCTTTGATTCCAAAGCCAATAAATGATAAAATAAAAATAACGGGAATAAGGCTTGTAACCGATGAAAAATTATAATCGCTTAAAAACCAACTGTGGGTTTGATGATGTAGCAAAAAGAAAAAAATATAAAGAATAAAAACCGAAAAATGAGAAGCAACAAAATAGTAAAAACTTCCTTTCTGAACTTCTTCTTTCTCTTTTTCCAGGACCATCCCGAGATAAGCTGTTATACTCATAATTTCCCAGATTACTAAAAAGAGTATTGCCTGGTTGGCAATAACAACAAACTGAGTTGATACGAGAAGCAAAACATAAAATGTAAAAAAACTTTTTACGGATCGCTTTTGTTCAATATAATGCTGAAGATATGAGAAGTTGTAAATTGTCGTTGGAATGGCAACAAGCTGAATGATAAATAAAAAATAGAGACTGAGTTCATCCAATCTTATCCAGTTATTAAAAAGAAAAGCATTACTTTCTAACAGCGGTAGAGAAGTAAAGAGCGCGGAAGATAAGGTTGACATTAATCCCAAAATCAATCCGCAAAGCAAAATAATATTTGATATTACAAAAGCTCTCCGCTCATTTTTCATTACAAAAAGAAAGACAATGGAAAATATTTGAATGGCAAATATTGGGAATAAGTAATTCCCTTGCGTTAAAAAATTATTCATTGAGTCTTGATTTTAGTTGGCTCTCGTTTCTTCGATCTTATTAATAATATCTAAAATCTCTTTGCTATCGAGTCGTTTTTCCAGAGCAAACCTGAATACTTCTTTAGATAACAAAAAACTCAGGTGAGCAATTAGACTTAAATGCTGTTTAACAGTTTGGGAAATAAGAAGTATGATTGTATGAACCGGTTTACCATCGATTGATTTTAAATCAAGAGATTTTTCCGGAAAGAAAAAATTTATTATCGGTTTGCTTTTTCCAACCATTATCGGAACTCGCGGATGCGGCAAGCTAATTCCATTTCCAATTCCTGTGCTCATCAATTCTTCCCTGCTCTTCAGAAGCTGTATTATAATTTCCCGGTCAACGTTTTTTTCAAGATGAATCTTTGAAATCATCTGCTCAATGTAAGATGCTTCGGTCAAATTACAGTTATAGTGGAACGATTCTTTTTCAAGCAAAGCATTTAAGGATTTAATGTGATACTCACTTAATTTTTTGTGCCCGGATATATTTATTGGAAGATTACGTCCCAGTGCCCATTCAATAATCTGATGTTTGTTGAATAAAACTTTATCATGAAGTATTTGAAACGGAATTTCCCTTCTCTTAATTAATTGCTGAATTTCTTTTTCAGGAATAGTCAGCAAATGTGAAATATCTTTTACGGTTAGATCCATTTTAAATCCAATGTATAACGTTTTTCAAGTAACTCTTCAATTTGGCAAATAGTTTATGTTTTGGCATAGAAGCTTCTGAATATTTCTTATAATTAATGATGAAGTGAAATTTAATAAAAGAAATAATGATTCATAAAAAAGTTGGGGATAAATTTTATTTAATCAACATCATCTTCTTAACCGATTTAAAAGAAGAATTGTCTTTTCCTTTTGCTTCTAATGAAATAGAAGTAAATTCCGCTTATAAGATTATCTGCTAAGAAATTAATATTGTGGGAGCCAGCTGACATTTCTTTGTCAAGTAATAATCCAATCTCTTCACCAAGAGTGTTGAAAAGTTTGATTGTAACATTTGCATCTACTGGTAGAGAAAAATTAATTGTGGTCGCCGGGTTAAATGGGTTAGGAAAATTTTGAACGAGAGAATATTTATCAGGAATTCCAAAATTAACTTATTCATACACTTTTTTCGCAGTTATCAGTTATTAAATTAGGGAGAATTCGGGAGAGAATAAATGAAGAGTTTTGTAAAAGGACAATAGGTTTGATGGACTGTAGTATAACTTGGGGATTGAGGGGAAGTGATAACTACAAAGTAGTATGAATTAATATAAATTTATATATACAAATCAATAAATTTTATTAATTAAATAGATATGGTGACTTATGAGTTATTTAATGAATTTTGATTATTTGCTAAAGACAGAAACCGAAACAATAAAAGTCTCAAATGATAGACACCCTGCTTGGTTTAATTATTATGAAGAGTTAATTGACACTTTGTTTCAATTAGCATATTATGTTGGCGAAGAAAAAGATGTCGAAAGTGATGACGGATACTTTATGGCATTTGCTCATAATCAATTACTTAAATTACCTTATACTGTTAGAGCAGCCTCCATCTTAATTGAAAAAGGATTTTATTTAGAATCCGCTTTGTTAGTTAGACATATACTTGAAGTATTAATTCAATTAAGATTTTTTAATAAATACAAGGAAAGACTAAATAAGTATGTGTTACGAAAAGAAAGGATTACTTTAAAAACAATGTTTTGTGAGTTTAATCCAGAACTTTATTCTAAGATGTACTCCGCTTTATCCGATGCTGCTCATGGTGGATTTGGATCAATAGTATATCGAACAACATATAAATCTGCGACTAAGGGAACAACAATTATGGGATCTGTATACAACGAAATGTTTGCTAATTACTTATTAAATCAATTAATCCCATTGATTTATGGAATATTGAATTTTATTCCAATATTTTTTAGGCTCTATAAAGATTTAGTACCTTCGAATATTGAATTAAAACGAACATCAGCATTAAATGAATTAAAAAAAATGATGAACACCCTACCAAAATCAGAAGAATTTTTAAAAGATATCAAACCTTTAATTGAACATGGAATTTGACTTAATGATTTACTCAGAATTATTTAGTTCTACCGAAGTTCCAAAAACCTCTTTGCAAACTCAGGTCCTTTGCCTTCATCTTCATGCTTAAAGAAGATATAAGCTTCTTTCCGGTTTTAAATTCTAAGATTCTTAAGAAAAGAATTATTGATTCTTAAAATCTAATTTTTCAATTTGCACATTAAAATATAATACAATGGGTATGGCCTTGAAAAACAAATCATT
>CAYNUV010000060.1:0-10521 GCA_964400245.1 uncultured Ignavibacteriaceae bacterium | reverse complement strand
TGTCCCCTGTAAGATGGATCAGTTAGTGTTTCAGGATATCCTACCATTCCCGTATTGAAAACAACTTCGCCGTTTGTATTCCCCTCATGAGCAAAACTATATCCTTTGAAAGTGGTTCCATCTTCCAGGATTAATCTTGCAATTTTCTTTTTCTCATTCATTTGTTATTAACTTTCCGGTAAAATCATTCAGGCAAAAAAATAGCCACTCAATGAGTGGCTGCTCTCAAAATCTGTTTTTGTTTTTAATTTCTTTCCTTATCAATCTCTTTCCGTTTTGGTTTGTAAATATAAATGAATGAACATATAGATTCAATTTGAAATTGCCAAATTGTTATTAATTTCTTGGAGATGTGACTTTAATTTGATGCAGGAAAAATTTATATATGAGTTGTAGAAATTTTGCTTTAAGCAATTTACTTAATTAACAATTTTGAAAATATTATACAGTTCAAATCCTCTCATTCATTGCTTCCGGAAAATAACCAACTATTTTTTTCTACAATTAATGGAATAATTAATTTATGAAACAAAATAAGCAGCCCAAGTCTTTTATACTGGATACGAATGTTATTTTACACGATGCCTCTTCAATTCACCAGTTCCGGGAAAATGATGTTGTTATTCCTCTTACTGTTATTGAAGAACTCGATCATTTTAAAAGAGGTAGCCAGGTTATTAATCTGAATGCAAGAGAATTTGCCAGAACTCTTGACTCAATTACAGGTACCGCAATTTTTAATGGTGGAGTTTCTCTGGGTAAAGGCAAAGGAAAAGTAAAAGTTGCAATAGCACGCGGCTTGGCTCCCGAGATAAAAGATATTTTCAGGGAAGATTCTGCTGATAACAGGATACTATCAGTTGCGCTTGAATGGAATAAGAAGAACAGGAACAGAACTAAAGTTATTCTTGTCACCAAAGATGTTAACCTTAGGATGAAAGCCAAGGCTCTTGGCATTCTTGCTGAAGATTACACCACAGACAGGATTGGAAGTGTGGAGGAGCTTTATAGCGGGAAGGAAATAATTGAAAATTTTGACGATGAACTTTTATTGAAACTTTTCCAGTCTCCTTATGAAATTCCTGCAAAGCCTGTACTAAAAAAACTCGGTAGCCAGCCATTACCAAACAAATATTATATCTTAAGAAATTCAAGCAGGTCGGTTCTTGCATATCTTGATAAAGAAATGGAAACAATCAGGAAGGTTGATAAGGATACTATTTACGGTATTAAGCCGAGAAATGCCGAACAAACTTTTGCCGTTGATGCACTATTAAAAAATGATATTCCTCTCGTGTCTTTAACAGGAAAAGCCGGAACAGGGAAAACATTGCTTGCACTTGCAAGTGCTTTACATGTTAGAAAGCAGTACAGGCAAATATTTATTGCACGCCCCATTATTCCTTTAAGTAATAAAGATATTGGTTTTTTACCGGGAGATGTACAAAGTAAAATTGAACCTTATATGCAGCCATTGTGGGATAATTTGCGTGTAATCCAGGACCAGTTTTCCGAAACCGACAAGCAGCACCAATTAATTAATAATATGACTAAGGAAGAAAAACTTGTCATTGAACCTTTATCATACATCCGCGGAAGAAGTCTTCAAAGGATTTTCTTTATTGTTGATGAAGCACAAAATTTGACTCCTCATGAAATAAAAACAATTATTACCCGCGTTGGAGCAGGTACTAAAATTGTTTTTACCGGAGATATTTATCAAATAGATCATCCCTATCTGGATTCACAATCAAATGGTCTTTCTTTTCTTATAGAACATTTTAAAGGACAGAAACTTTATTCTCATGTAAATCTGATAAAAGGTGAAAGATCTGAGCTTGCTGAATTAGCAAGTAATCTGCTTTAATTATCAAGTTTTGATAAACCGTTGAAACGGTTAGAGTTTTTTCTTTTTCTCATTAACCCACGACTTAAGTCGTGGGTTAATACAATACCGATTTCTTTTATAACCGTTTTAACGGTTTTTCAATTATACAGAGTATAAGATTATCTTGATTTAAAAAATCATAATTAAGGAAAGAATATGAAAAAAATATTAATATTATTAGTTACTATTCTTATTCCCTTGGTCTTCATAGGCTGCATAGAATTAAGCACAAAAATTAATATTAACCCTGATGGTTCAGGTACAGTAGAAGAAACAGTCTTAATGACAACTGAAATGGTTCAAATGCTTAATGAATTTATGACAGGTTTTGGAAGCGATACTACAAAACCTGAAGAGTTTAAATTATATAATGAAGAAGATTTAAAAGGAAGAGCATCAAAGATGGGTGAAGGAGTAGAATTTGCTTCGGGTACTGAGATTAAGAATAAAAGTAAAGAAGGTTATAAAGTTGTTTATAGTTTTTCCGATCTGAATAAATTAAAAATTGATCAGAGTCCTGATAGCAGAATACCGGATTTTGATTTAGAATATGAAGTAAAAGAAAATAAATATGTTACTTTCAGTTTTACCAGGGGCAATACATCTGAAATAAATATCAAAATGCCCGATGTTAAAAAAGATGAAGACGAGCAAGAAGAAGCTGACAGCAGCACAGAAGCAGAGAATGATAGTCTTTCTGAAAATGATTTATCGGAAATGAAATTCTTTATGAAAGATCTGAGCGTTTCACTTATGGTTAAAGTGAATGGAGAAATTATTGAAACAAATGCTATTCACCATGAAGACTCTTCAATTACCCTTTTCAGTCTTAATTTTGGTGAATTACTGAACAATACTGAAAAGCTTAATGAGTTAAGCAAAATTAATCCCGATGATCTTAAGGAATTAAGTGAGGTTGTAAAAGATATACCGGGAGTTAAAATTGAAATCAATGATCCTGTTGTGATAAAATTCAGATAAATACTATTATGTAAAACTAAAATGGTTTAAATTTAGTAACAATTTTTTACGATATATTTTTTCAGAGGACAAAATGAAAATTAAGTTTTTACCGGCAATTTTATTAGGATTTATTTTAATCAATTTTAAATCTTTTGCTCAGGAAAAATTAACATTAAATGAAAAGACAAAGATTTCGGAAATACTTTCTAACCCGGCTGACTTTGTAGGGAAAAAAATATTGGTTGAAGGTGAAGTGCTTGCTGTTTGCAAAATGGCAGGCTGCTGGATGGAAGTTACAGATGAAGATGGAAATAAAATAAGAGTGAAGGTAATAGACGGCGATATTGTTTTTCCTGAAGAAGCAATTGGCAAGAGCGCTGTTGTTGAAGGAGAAGTTTATAAAATTGAATTAGATGAAGAGCAGGCAAGAGATTATCTTGAGCATATGGCTGAAGATGCCGGGGAAGAATTTGATGAATCCTCTGTAAATGGACCTATGACATTATACCAGATAAAAGGATTTGGTGCTGTTATTCAATAATATTGTTTTTATACAAACAATATTATGATTGGTTGAACAGGATTGGAAAAGATGAGTCCACAAACATTTGAATATCCAATTTTCTTTAAACTACTTTATCGCTACGGCAATATTCCAGTTACATTTCTTTTATCTGTTTACCTTGCATTTTCTGTACTATATGTGGATAAAGATTTATCTTATATAGTACCTATAGTAGTATTACTTATCCTGATTTATTTTCTGAACAAAAGATATCTCTATTTGTACCAGGTTGTTCCTTATAAGATAATTGCAGATGATGAAAGACTAACCTGTGAGAAATTTATTTTCAGCAACAAGGATATAATTATTTATTATAAAGATATTGAAAATCTCTCTGGTGGTATTTTTAGTGGCAAATTAAAAGGATTAATGAAAATTCATGATGGTAAAAGTAAAATCTGTATAGGATTTTTTAATAAGATTAAAGATGCAAAAAACCTGCAAACAATAATTCTCCGTCGTGTTAATAGCGAAGTTTATAATAAGGTTGTTGAAAACATAGGATTAAAAGAAAAAAACAAATAAAGATTTCTTAATCTTTTTGGGAATTAAAAAGGCTATCTCAAAAGGTTGATTATATAGTCATTCCCGTGAAAACGGGAATCCAGAAGCCTTAAAACAAAATAAGATTCCCACTTTCGTGGGAATGACAATTTATTAGAAGTCCAGACTCCAAGCTTAAATTTCCTATTTTTGTACCAACTAATAATTGATTGCATAATAATATTAAATGAAGATAGCGGTATTACTTTCAGGTGGCGTAGATAGTTCGGTTGCTTTAAGATTACTTAAGGAACAAGGACATAATCTAACAGCATTCTATTTAAAAATCTGGCTTCAGGATGAATATTCTTTCTTAGGCGAATGCCCCTGGGAAGAAGATTTAAAATATGCCCGTGGGGTTTGTGAACAAACTAATGTTCCTATTGAGGTAATATCACTTCAAACAGAATATTGGGAATCTGTGGTAACATATACTATTGCAGAAATTAAAGAAGGACGAACTCCAAATCCCGATATATTTTGCAATAGCCTGATAAAGTTTGGAAAATTTTATGACAGGATTGATAATTCTTTTGAGAAAGTTGCAAGTGGTCATTATGCCAGGATAGAATCGAATGGTAAATCTCAACTAAAGAAGTCGCCAGATCTTGTTAAAGACCAGACTTATTTTCTTGCTTACCTGACTCAATCACAAATATCGCGTGCATTATTTCCGATTGGTAATTATAGAAAAGAGGAAGTTAGAAAGCTTGCACAGGAATTCGATCTTCCAAATAAAAAAAGAAAAGACAGCCAGGGTATTTGTTTCCTTGGCCAGATAAAGTTTAGTGATTTTATTAAGCATCATCTTGGTGAAAAGAAAGGTGAGATAATTAATGTTGATTCAGGAAAAGTAATGGGAGAGCACAATGGGTATTACTACTTTACAATCGGGCAGCGTTCCGGGCTCAGTCTTTCAGGTGGGCCATGGTATGTTGTAAAAAAAGATATCAAGAAAAATATAATTTACATCTCTCGTGAAAATCTTGATGAGAAAGAAAAAAAAGAATTTGATGTTGGAAAATTCAATTGGGTTTCAGGAAGCAAACCCGGTAAAAATGATCTCCAGGTAAAGATCAGGCATGGAGCAAAAATTTATAATTGCAGACTTGATTTAGAATCTGATAAAGGTTGTGTAAAATTAGATGGGTCAGATAAAGGAATAGCCGCAGGACAGTTTGCTGTTTTTTATGATGAGGATGTTTGTTTAGGTGGAGGAGTAATTCTCTAAATTACAAGTTTCAAAAATCAAATTCCAAAATAAATGTCTTCCTTCCTGAACTTACACTTGATCTTGAACTCTAAATTACTTCCATCCCATCCTTTCTTTGAGAGAAGTTATATGAGCAACATGATGTTTACCATGCCATGCATATTGAGCAAGCATCCAGTCCAGAGATACCAATCCATGTTCAGGATGTCTGAAATTCTTTTTGAAGTCTGTTACTGAAAGAGAATTTATAAGGTTAATCCATCTTTTATGTAAGGCATCCAAAAGATTCAGTGAAACGGAAATATGAGTGACGAATGTATCTTTTAATTCAGCCCATTTATGCTCCTCATATGTCTTTATTGTTGGTTCATCTTCAGTAAGTGCAAGCTTCATTCTTACATAAGCATTCATATGGCTGTCAGGTAAATGATGAACAACCTGCCTGATAGTCCAACCTTCAGGTCTGTATGGAGTATCAAGCTTCTTATCATCGAGATTGATCACTGCTTCTTTGAGCTTTGCAGGAGTATATGCGATCTCTTGTATAAAAATTTTCCTTGTCTCTGAAGCAGCATCTTCTTTAAAAGTAAATTTACCAATTGGGTATTTAAGTGTTAATATATTGGAATTGTCCATATAGTTTTGATTATTGAAATTTTGATTAATTATAATTTCCCACACAAGATACTAACAAATCTGGAAATTAATTTGGAAAGGAATGTAATTCTAAGATAAAAAAATAAATATTAATTAATACTAATTCTTTGATTTAATCCTGAGCTGATATTTTCGATTGTCGTTTTTAGTTTCAGTTCATCGAAAGGTTTTAAAAGAAAACCGGAAGCACCTGCAGTTGCAGCTCTTTGCCGAATCTCATTATTGTTGTAAGAGGTTAAATAAATAACCGGAATATGGTGTTTAAAAGAAATTATTTGCGCAGCATCTATTCCATCCAATTTACTTTTTAATTTAATATCCATAAGAATAATATCCGGCTGGTCATTCGCTGCTTTCTCTATCGCATCAACACCGGATGAAACTGATGCTGTAACTGTATATCCCATTTTTTCAAGTGTTTGCCTCAGATCGAAAGCAATTATTCCTTCATCTTCAACAATCATTACTTTTAATTTGTTTTGCATCGGTACATTTCTGTTTAATTATACTTTTCTCTAAAGAAGTTAAGAAGGGATATGGAGAAGAATGGTGTTGCATTTCACAGTTGTGTTATTGCAACAAACACTAAAGATTTATTCCATAATGCTTTTATCCGCCAAACGAATTTTAGGGCTATTTAATTCATTAAAAAAAAGAAAGAAAATGCCAATAAAAATTCCGAAAGCAGCAGTTAAATAAAAGAATATTATACCGGTTTTTACATTTCCTGCAACAACTATAAATCTTGTTATTAAGGTAGTTTCATAAAGCAGAAGGACAAAGTAAAAAAGGTTAAGTTTTTCATGCTCTCTGGTGTATAACACAGTTCTTTTGAGGATTATAAAAAAGATAGCAATATGTTGAATGACCAGGCATACTGTTATTATTTCTATTGAAAGTATGAAAGGTAGTATTGTTGAAATAATCAAAACACCGATTAGGAAGAATATGTAATGAGGAATTTTTTTAAAGTTGAAAAGAGAGATGATTAAAAAAAATCCTATACCAAGATAAAAATATGCCGGATGGATTAGTAAGATATAATCCAATAACATAATCGTGGATGAAGTGGAGTATACTAAAAAATAAAAGAAATAATTTGTTTTGAATTGTCGAAATGAGATAATTAACCAAATTGTATAGAGTATATAGTTTATTACAATTGGAATGTGCATTTGGATATTAAAGAAAATACTTTTGGCTTCAGATTCTGAATTTAAGTAATAACTCTCACTTTAGTTAACGTGCAGATAAACTATTACCGCAAATTGGTGGACACCAACCACTCATTTCCAATGTTTGTTGTCCGTATGTAATTGTCATAACTTCACGTCGTTTTTCAACTGTTGCAACATCTTGTTCTCCTTTATCCAGAAGATCTATTATAATATCAGTAGTCCAGACATGGAGAACATCTTCATCATTTAATTGATAATTTTCCGGGCACAATAATTTTCTATTGTCTCCTGTTATAACAAGTTTACCGTCAAATATACCAAACATTAATACACTTTCTGTTTTATCAATTAAATCATAGAGTACATTTTTTTCAATATTTACAGAAGTTAAAACCTCTCCGAATAATTCGTCTGCTTCTTCAGCAGTGAATATTTTCCCAATAGTCTGTGCAATATTTATTTGGGACAGAATCAGCATAAAGAACAGACAAAACGAAAACCTGAAAATTTTAATTTTCATATTAGTTCTCCTTTTATGTGATAAATAACCTGAAGCCAAACTCATTCTAAGCTTTTTAAAATTTAAAAGCTACTCAGCATTTAATAAGTAAAAATTAAAATTAACTGCAGAACGGTGGACACCAACTGCCCATTTCTAGAGTTTTTTGCCCGTTTGTAAGAGAAATAACATCTTTTCGCTGTTCAATAATAGTTGTTTCAGTCTTTCCTGATTTTAATAATTCTTCAACAATACTTTTACTATAAACAACGTAAACCTCAGAGGCATCAACTGCAAAACCTATTGGATAAATTGGTGTCCTGTTGTCACCAAGAATGGTAAGCTTTCCATCCTTCATGTTGAACATAATGTATTTACTCGTTTGCCCGCAAAGAGATAATACTTGAGATGAACTTAATCCAACAGATGATAAAACAGAACCATAATTCTTATTTGCTTCAGATGCAGTATAAATTTTACCAATGATATCAGGCATCACAGAGCTCCTTTCTTAATTGATTTTTAATAAATGTAAATTTCAACCGGATTTTTCAGTTAAATTACTATTTATAGCATATTTAATTAATTCAGGTAAAGATTTCAAATTCAGTTTTTGCATCATATGTGTCCGATGTGTATCAATTGTCCGTTTACTGATATATAACTTATCAGCCATCTCACTGCTGGTTAAACCATCACTTATGAACTTCAGAATTTGAATTTCTCTTGGTGAAAGAACATCATCCTTAATGTCTACTTCAGCGTTTCCCTTATCAAACTTATTTATAATTTCCAATATTTTTTCTTCAGTTAAATCTATTCCGAAATAACGTTTCCCTTCATTGATTGTTTTAATTGCATAAAGCAGTTCTCCCCTCATAACTTTCTTACTTATCAATCCCATACTTCCTGCTTTAATACAATAATATATATATTCTTCACCTTCATACATTGAGAGAAACAGAACTTTTACTGAATTATCCCGCTCCCTGATTTTTTGCAAAGCTTCTATTCCACTTAATCCCGGCATTGAAATATCTGCTAAAATAACATTTGGCTTAAGTTCAAAGTATTTGCAAACCATTTCTTCTCCTGTCGCTGCTTCACCTATAATGAAAATATCTTTTTCATTTTCTATAAGGTTAATTATTCCGCTGCGAAACAAATTATGGTCATCAGCAATAAGCAGTCTTATTCTTAAATCAGGCATAAATTCAGTTTCCCTTTGGAATCTCAGCTATTATCACAGTTCCATTTTCATAGGAAGAATCTATTTTCAACTTACCATTGTAGGTATTAATTCTCTCCTGCATATTAAGCAAACCAAATCCAGAATATTGTTTGTTTTTCGGATTTCTGTTCAAATCAAAACCCACACCATCGTCAGAAATTATTAATTTAATTGAATCACTTTTATTCACAATCTGTATATTAAACTCTTTTGCTTTAGAATGTTTAACGATATTGCTGAGAGCTTCCTGTGCAAGCCTGTATGATGTAAGTTCAAGCTTTTTATCAAATCTTTCATCAGCTCCGTAAAAATCAACTGTTCCGAAGATCCCTGTTTCTTTGGATATTTTTTGAGTGAGCATTTTCAAGGAAATTCCTAATCCCATTTCTTCAAGGATTTTTGGCTTTAAATTAAAAATGATCTCCTTTAATTCATTAATAGAAATTTCTACAGAGTTTAATAGTGTTTCTAAATCATCATTCGATAAATTTCTTCCATTTGATTCACTATCACCCTGAAGTTTTAATCTGATAAGATACAGATTCTGTCCTATACTATCGTGCAATTCTCTGGCAATTCGTTGTCTTTCATCTTCTAAAGTATCACGAAGATGTTCTGAAAGTTCTCTGAGTTTTTTACGTGACGACTGTAATTCTTCTTCAAACCTCTTTCTATCGGTAAGATCATCAAAATAAATTTGTGCGATATTAAGGTAGGATATTCCTCTGAAAACAATTGAATAAAACTTATCATTTATCACCTGGTAAATGATAGCTGATTCATCTTTCTCAATGTAATCTTTCATATTAAAATCAATTGAATGCAGAACATCCATGATTTTCTTTCCTTCAATTGATGAATCTTTTGTTAATTCTTTTGCCGCATCATTAGTGTGAATAATAATACCACCGGAATCAATTCTGATTAATGGGTTTGGATCCAGTTCAGCAAACAATGCCATTAGTTTTATATTTTTAAGCTCAAGTTCCTTTTTTTCAATCAGATGTTTTTCCCGAATTGGAGTAATGATATATTTATAAAAAAGAAAAGTTAAAACAAATAAAGTAACAGTAAGAAAGACGGAATAGTAAACGGGGTTCCCAAGGTCGAAAATAAGCTTTAAATATTCCTGGGGATCTTCGGACATAAGTTAGTTTTCATTTTACCTCAAGCAAAAAATATTTTAAAACTTAAGGCATTTATATATTTCTTTTTCCTTCCCGTTACTTTTATTTCATTGTTTGCATAATTTATTGCATTAACAATCTTTACATCGGAAAGTTCCGGGAAGATACTTTTTATTTTCTTTAAAAAGTAATATTTATCCTGGTATTCTTCAACAGGAACTTTCTCCAAATCTACAAGATTATTTAATTTCTTTTTAACTAATTCCATTTGCATAATAAACTCCGATTTTTTTTGTACAAGGTAATCAAGAAATAGGTAAAAAGAATCAGTATAACTACTGATTTTTAATAGGTATAAATACGTATAACTACGTATAGTCTAACAGGTGAGTTATAATTAATCCTTCAAAACAGTTAAAATTTAAAGGATATGAGGCAAAAAATTTATCGTAGTTATACTGATTCGCTTATAGTAATTAATAATTATGTTTGTGAAGGTTTTTAATTCTTACGCGGGGTTGAAGATTATGCGGAGATGTGGGGGATCTCCGCATATTCATTTTATCAGGGTCATTTTCTTCATACTTCTTGTTGAACTACCTAAAAATTCATATAAATATACACCGCTGCTTAATGATGAACCATCAAACTCTGCTT
>CAYNUV010000059.1:0-10572 GCA_964400245.1 uncultured Ignavibacteriaceae bacterium | reverse complement strand
ATGAAGCGCATCTTTCAATATCTCTTTTTGCAAGTATTGCATGTTCGCCGCCGCCGGTGCCAACTCCAAGAGTAAAGAAACCTGATTGAAGATGAGAAGCCGGAACTATTCCGCCAAGAGCAAAATCTCCTCCTTCAGACTGATGGCAGTTTGCACAGAATGTTTCAACTTCATGGCAAGACTGGCATTCTGATGTTTGCCCTTTTGCATCAATACCATGTATTAACCTGTAGTTAAGCTCATGAACTTTTGTTATCTGCTGTTTGATGGAACCATCGCTGAATTGTTTAGGAACATAAGGCTGATAAAAATCATTTGGCAAATTCACTTCTGTTATAACATTGGATGCAACATGGCACTCATCGCAGGAGTTTGTAACATTATCATGGCACATTATACAGTTAGCATCAAACGCCCGTGAATCAAACTTGTGCGTCTGTATAAAAGACACACTCTTATGGGTCTGAGGTAGTAAGTGGGCATTGGAGATATGACAAGACTCGCAAGCGTTTGACGCAACTTCTAAATTATTGTGGCAGCTATAACAATCTTCCATTAATGGATTAGGCTGAGCCGCAGCCATAGAATAATCAACTTCATTAATTCCTTTATGGCAGGTTTCACATTCCATTCCCTTTTCCGTAACATGGAATTTATGATTGAAATAAAATTCAGGTTCTTCCTGTATCAGAGGTTCATATTTATCTTCGTAATGGCAGGTGCTGCATTCATTATCATCATCAACTGCATGGCAGTCAACACAATTTTCGTGATTCGGAAAAAGCTTGTCTTTCAAGCTTGTGCTTGCAACAACTGCTGAATGACAGGTTTGGCAGTCAACTAAATCAGCATGAAATGAATGAGAAAATTTTATTAACTGGTTGTTTTCTTCTTCATCAACAGGGTTGTTCATATTAAATGCTGAAAGAAGGAGGAAAGCAACTGACGCTGCAAATGTTGTAAAATATATGTAAGCTAATTTCATATTACATCAAGTTTAAGTTTTCGTTGAACCAGTAGTTAATCTTAAAAAAGAAACGATAATCATCTTTATAAATCTTGTTGTTCATATATTGTCCCTGCAGGTCGAATGAGAGATATCTTAAAGGACGGTAGTTAACACCGGTAAGGATAGTAGTTAAATTATTTTTTGCTGCATCTTCGGAAAGTTTATAGCTTGTATAAGAAACTCCGGCAGATGGTGTAATCAATCCTTCAAAAAAACTATAGGCAGAGTAAAGTGAAACTGCATCAAGCTCGCCTGCATAACCGAGAGTTTTTCTGTAAGTAAGACTTCCCCAGCTTGTGTTTACACCTCCTGATATTCTTTGTGCATTGTCATCCTTATATGTTACGTTTGCAAACTTTCCAATAATTGTATAATGCTTGCTGAGTTTATAGTCTCCTCCGACTTCAATTTCCTGTGAATTACCAAAATCAAATACGGATAATATTGAATTGTACCTTACTTTTGGTTCGCGGTAGTTGTAATAAACATTTATTCCAAGGTTTTCTACCTCTTCATACCTTCCTGAAATTTCAAACTTGGATGTTTGTTCATAGTTCAGGTCGTAGTCATAACGTGTATCAACCGAAAAAACATTTTTTAGTGAATAAGAAAGTTCCCCAGAAACAAATTCATACTGGTTGGAATTATTTCTGATAAGAACCCGGATAGGATTTAAATCTTCGTCAAGCCTTGCTGCACTATATTCCTGTACTTTAAAATTCTTCTTAACATAATTTGCTTTAAACCTGAAGTTATTAAGAAAGTATGCAGTTAATGCTGCGCCCATAACATAATTTTCTTCCCACTCTTTAATTAATTCAAGCTTCTGATAGGCAGGAACATTCGCACCGTAAAAACCTGAGAGCTTGTAATCTCCTTTTTTTAGATCAAGATTAACTCCATCAAACACACCTCCAACAATAGAATTGAACTGAGGCTGTCTTCCAAGTTTTAGAGTGGCAATATCTAACAGGTCCCTGGCTTCCAAAAAAAGATTATAAAATCTTAATCTTGGATGATCAACTTGCTGCTCTTCTGTCAGATTTGTTTCGAGATTCATATAAGATCTTAAAGAAACTTTATCTTTATTGATGTTAAGATTGAGAAGCTGATAAGCACTTGTATAAGTTTTGGAAACGTCAATCGAATCGAATCTTTCAAAAGTGTAGATAGAAGAGGAAAATCTGCCGGATATGTTTTGTGAGTGGCTTATAAACGTAACACACATCAGAAGTAAGGTCAGTATAAAAAATTTCATATTACATCTTTATGTTATCTGTATTATTCTTTCTTTTTCAGGAACAGGATGCTTAATCTGTTTTTGCTATTACTAATCATTTAAGATTTAGTTAATTATGATATTTGTTATAAGTTAAAAAAAATCGGAAAGTCCATTAGGGGTAAAGCACTAATGAACTCTCCTCTGAAAACCATTATTTAATAAAAACCAACTCCATTGCTTTACCGGGACTGTATGGTGATTCAAAATTAAAGAAATAAGAATGAGATGTTTAGATGTATTCATCGAAATCCGAATGATACTTATTTCTAAATAATAGTAACCTTGATTTAATAAAATTGTTGGAAAAAAAAATAAAGTAGGTACAATCTGTAAAAATCTTTCACTCATAAAAATCCGTATAATTTTCAGATTTAAACTTCTAAGTTTACCGGTGATAACAAATTCTTTACCAACATATTTATTCACTATTTCATTAGTTTTTAATAAAATACATTTTCAGTTGTGAGAATTATCAATCTATTTTCTTGCTTTAGAGAATAATCAATAACAATATAATTTTTTTTTCTAATAAACTATTGACAAATTATTTTTTTGTGATTAATTTAACTCAGACAAAAAAATCTGATTATACTATGACTGTTATTTTCTCTAAAAGATGTGAATATGGTTTGCAGGCAGTTCTTTATTTAGCTACCTATGATAAAGGTACCGTTGTTTCAGCAGATGATATTGCAAAGAAGCTTAAGATTCCAAAAGAATTTGTATCCAAAATTTTGCAAAGCTTAACAGAGAGTGGGATCATTAGTTCCAGGAAAGGGAAGTCTGGAGGCTTTTCTCTAGCACGCGATCCAAAAAACATTAAGGCAATTGATATTGTTGCAGCTATAGATGGGTTGGACATGTTTAATAAATGTGTACTTGGATTTCTGCATTGCAGTCCAACAAATCCTTGTCCTTTACACGATAAATGGGGAGTGCTTCGTACTCAAACTTACAATATGTTGAATGAAGATACTATAGATACTTTCAAAGCTAAGACTTTAAAAAAGGTAGCAGCGATTTAAATATTTTTTTAAATATAAATCAGACTAATAAATCTGAAAATGAAATTGAAAAAGAAAATAATAAGGAATACAGAAAGACCAATACAGAAATACAGATTCTTTGCACAGAGTACATTTGCCTTGTTATGCTTATGGATTGGTGTTGAGATGTTTTTGTTTATTCAATATTTAGAATCAGGTGGAACAATAAATTTTTACAACAGACCGGCCGGAGTTGATGGTTTCCTTCCAATTAGTTCTATGATGAGCTTTTATTTGTTTCTCACTACCGGCGAACTTCACTTAGCTCATCCAGCAGGAGTCTTTATTTTTTTAGGAATTGTGTTGATGTCTCTTGTTATAGGAAAATCATTCTGTAGTTGGTTATGCCCTGTAGGGTTTCTCTCAGAACTTATTGGGGATTTTGGACAAAGGATATTTAAGAAAAAAATAAAGCTTTCAAAGTTTGTTGATTATCCTTTGAGAAGCCTTAAATATTTATTGCTTGGATTTCTTTTTTATTCAGTCTTTTTCATGATGAACACACTTGCAGTAAAATCTTTTCTTGATAGTCCATATAATCTTGTTGCAGATATTAAGATGTATTATTTCTTTGCAGATATTTCAAGATTTTCGCTGATAATAATTTCAATCCTGTTTCTTCTTTCAATTGTAATAAGAAATTTCTGGTGCAGGTATTTATGTCCTTACGGTGCTTTACTTGGCATATTAAATTTTCTTAGTCCTACAAAAATTAAAAGAAATCCGGTTAGCTGCACAGATTGTGGTTTATGTACAAAAGCCTGTCCGTCATTTATAAAAGTTGATAAAGTAAAAACAGTTTTATCTGATGAATGCACATCCTGCTTTAGTTGTATTGATGCTTGTCCTGTTGAAGACACACTTGACCTGAAATCAGTTTTCCCAGGTAAAAAGAAAATTAATAAAAGATATACAGTTATTGGAGTTGTTTCAATTTTCCTTATTGTAACAGGTATCGGGATGTTCACAGGAAATTGGAATAACAATATTTCCAAAGATGAATACCTGTTTCATTACAAGTACATAAACTCATATGGTCATCCAACAGGAACAAAAGCGGTAAAGAAGTTTAATGAAGAAACAAATACACAATTTAATGTTGAGCCAAACAAAAATCTTAATCAATTAAAAAATAAAACGGAGTAGAAGATGAAACCAAAAATTAAATTAGCAATCGCTTCGGTATGTGTAGTTTTTATATCTGCTGTTATTGTTTTTTTATACCCGGGATGCGATGAAAGTTATTCATCACAGTTGCAAGGAGTTGAGAGAGCAAAACTCACATCAGCACCTTATGTGCCTCAACCGATAACTAGGAATCACCCAACCAAAGTAGTTGTAGATCTTGAAACAACCGAAGTTGTAAAAACTCTTTCAGATGGAGTTGAATATGTCTTCTGGACATTTGGCGGAGATGTTCCCGGAAAATTTATTCGTATTAAAGAAGGAGATGAAGTGGAATTTAATCTGCACAATCATCCTACAAGCAAAATGCCTCATAATATTGATTTGCATGCAGTTACAGGCCCGGGTGGCGGAGCTGCATCTTCATTTACCGCGCCAGGGCATACATCAACTTTTTCTTTTAAGGCAATAAATCCTGGGTTGTATGTTTATCATTGTGCAAGTGCACCAGTTGGTTTGCACATTGCAAACGGTATGTACGGGTTGATTCTTGTTGAACCAAGAGAAGGATTGTCTCCGGTTGACAGGGAATTTTATGTAATGCAAAGTGAATTTTATACTGAAGGTACTTATGGGGAATTTGGTTTACAGCCTTTCTCTCAACAAAATGCAGTAGACGAAAATCCATCTTATGTTGTTTTTAATGGATCGGTCGGCTCATTAACGGGTGATAAATCCTTAACGGCGAAAACGGGTGAAACAATTAGATTGTATATCGGTAACGGCGGTCCCAATCTTGTTTCATCTTTCCATGTTATTGGGGAAATATTTGATAAGATTTACGGCGAAGGTGGGACAATTGTAAGTCAGAAAAATGTACAAACTACTATTATTCCTTCAGGTGGTTCAGCCATAGTTGAATTTACAGTTAATGTACCCGGTACTTATATTCTTGTTGATCATTCTATCTTTAGAGCTTTTAACAAAGGCGCAATTGGAATGTTGAAAGTTTCAGGCAAGGAAGATTTAGTAATTTATTCAGGGAAACAGAAAGAAGATGTCTACCTCGGTTCAAATGAAGAACCCAATACAGATATTTTCTCGGGGCCGATTAATATTGAATCTACTCCCCTAACTAATCAAACAATTTCAAATGAAATGGATATGACTGCATTGGGTAAAAGTGTTTTCTCAACTACATGCACAGTCTGCCATCAACCGAACGGAGAAGGATTACCTAATGTGTTTCCGCCATTAGTTAAATCAGATTTTCTTAACAGGAATAAAGATGCAGCTATAAATGCTGTATTAAACGGACTCTCAGGTGAGGTTACAATTAACGGCAAAAAGTATAATGGAATAATGCCTCCGCAAAATTTAAACAATAAACAGATAGCTGCTGTTCTTACATATGTGTATAGCCAGTGGGGAAATTCCGGAAAAATAATAACAGAAGATCACGTTGCTACTCAAAGAGGAAAGAAAGTTTTAAGTGCAAAATAAAATGAATTATTTATCAAAAATAAATTTGGAAACTGTTAAAACAGTTAAAGAAAATTTTTTGTGTTTCATTAACCTACGACTTAAGTCGTGGGTTAATCTTTTCAGGAAAAATATTAATCGTTTCAACGGTTTACTATTCGCTTTTCTCTTTCTTATTGTTCCATTTTCAAATGCACAAACCAATTCTAAAATGGTTCCCATTCCTTCCGGATATTATGAACCACTCTTTAAAAATGATTCAACTGAAAAAGAGAAAGTAGAAAAATTTTATTTAGATGTTTACCCGGTTACAAATCGTGAGTTTTTGGAATTTGTTAAAGCAAATTCAAAATGGAGAAAATCTAATGTTAAAAGAATTTTTGCTGATGTTTCTTATTTAAAAGATTGGGAAAGCGATCTTGAATTAGGAAAGAATATTAATTCTGAAGGCCCTGTTACAAACGTTTCCTGGTTTGCGGCAAAAGCTTTTGCAGAATGGAAAGGGAAAAGACTTCCTTCCGTTGCTGAATGGGAATATGTAATCTCATCAGAAAAGAATATTAAAAATATTTCTGAGTGGTATTCCAAATTATCTCCTGATAAAATTCCTCCAATCGGTTCAACAGAAAAAAATTCATTTGGTGTTTATGATATGTATGGTTTGATCTGGGAATGGACTTATGATTTTAATACTTCACTTGTTACCGGTGAATCAAGAGGTGATGGAGAATTAGAAAGAAATCTTTTCTGCGGAAACGGTTCTTCCAGTTCAAAGGATGTTAAAAACTACCCGGCCTTTATGCGATATGGTTACAGAAGCAGTCTTAAGGCCAACTTCACAACTCATAATCTTGGTTTCAGATGTGCGAAGGACTTTGGAGAGAAGTGAGATATTGGGACGATGAGATAATGAGATGATGGATAATGTGAATAATGAGAAATTAAAATCAATAATTAAAAATAAAGGTTTATCAAATGAAAAAGAGAATTAAAATAGCAATCTATGGTTTAGTAACAGGAGCTTTAATGTTCGTATTTGCTAATCTCGCAGGATGTTTCACAACTGCTGAAGAAAAAAATGAAAAATCAATAACCAAAACTGAATCAGTTAATGAAACTAATACAGAAAAACATTCCTGCTGTGATGAAGTCGAATCTGAAGAAATCTCAGATGCATCTGTTTATCAATTAGAATCTGTATGGACCGATCAGGATGGAAAATCTTTTTCTCTGAAAGATCTTGAAGATAACAAAATTGTTTTGACAATGTTCTTTGCAAGTTGTACTTATGCCTGCCCGATTTTAGTAAATGATATGAAGAAAATTGAATCTTCATTAAGCAAAGAAGAGGTTATCTCATCTTACAGTTTTGTACTTATTTCAATCGACCCAGAAAGAGATTCACCAGCAAAGCTGAAAAAGTTTGCTCGTAAAAATAATCTTGATCTTAAAAGATGGAAACTTTTGACTAGCAGTTCTGATAATATAATGGACCTTGCAGCCTTAATAGGCTTTAAATATAAGAAAGATAAGAACGGTGACTACTCACATTCCAATTTAATTACTTTCTTAAATGAAGAAGGTGAAATCATTCATCAGCAGGTTGGCTTAAACCAGGATATTACTACTGCCACAGGAAAATTATTAAGTATGAAGTAATTAATAAAATCGTACTCATAATCTTACTTGATTAAATCAGATTACGATTACGAATTAATAACAATAGAGTATAAGAATGAAAACAAACAATGAAATAATGTCTATAGCCAATAACACATCCGATTTTATCCACTATTCCGAAAACTCAATTGTAAGCAAACAGTTAATTAAAAAAGAAACGGGAACAATCACATTATTTGCTTTCGATAAAACTCAATCTTTAAGTGAACATACAACATCCTTTGATGCATTTGTTCAGGTTGTAGATGGGAAAGCAGAGTTTATAATAGATAGTAAACCTGTGATCGTTTCAAAGGATGAATTCATCATACTGCCGGCAAACATTCCTCATGCAGTAAATGCAGTTGAAAAATTCAAAATGGTAATTGTAATGATTAAGAACCAAATTAAGGCGTAGCACAGATTAACAAATGCATTTATAAATTATTTATAAAAGGGAAAAAAATGTTAAATGAAAAAGAAGTTTTGAATAATGATCTTTCAAACTTCACATTATCGGAAATAGTAAAAGATAATTTCCACGTTGCTGCTATTTTTGAAAAATATAGTCTCGATTTTTGCTGCAATGGAAAAAGAACTCTCGCTGAATCCTGTATTGAAAAGGGAATTAATCCTGAAAATGTAGTTAATGAAATTCAAGAGATAAATTCATTTTCAGCGCAAAAGGAAATTAAACCCGATGAATGGAAGCTTGATTTCCTTATAGATTATATAATAAATAATCATCACAGTTACGTAAACAGGATGTTACCTGCTATCTCAGCCCATACACAAAAAGTAGCTTCTGTCCATGGTGAAAGGCATCCCGAAACAAAAAGGATTGCTGAAATATTTTCTGCAGTTAACAGTGAGATGAAACATCATATGATGAAAGAAGAAAAGATACTCTTCCCTCATATCAACATGCTTGTTAAAGCCAGCACTAATGGAGGCATTACTGATAAACCATATTTTGGGACAATAAAAAATCCTATAGCAATGATGGAAACTGAACATCAGTCTGCCGGAGACGGAATGTTTGAAATAAGGAAACTGACAAATAATTATACTCCACCGGCTGATGCATGTACAACTTATAAAATAACTTTCAAAGAATTAAAAGAATTTGAAGAAGATCTTCACAAGCATGTACACTTTGAAAATAATATACTTTTTCCTAAGGCAGTTGAATTAGAAGAGGGAATGAATTAATTTTCTATCTAAAGAAAATTCTATGGCGATAAAAAATATATTTCAAAAAATTATACCCCCGCCTGAATGGAAAATCCCTGTAATAATTTCTCTTGGTGTACTTGTTGGATTGGGATTGCTCATCTTTAGAGTTTCAAATGCAAGCTCGTACCTTTCGGATAACCCAAATGCATGCATTAACTGCCACGTTATGACTCCCCAGTTTGCGACTTGGCAGAGAAGCAGTCATGCACGAGTTGCAACCTGTAATGATTGCCATGTTCCTCATGATAATTTTTTTAGAACTTATGCATTTAAAGCAAGTGATGGTGCAAGACATGCTTTTATGTTTACATTCAGACTTGAGCCGCAGGTAATTAAAATAAAGGAAGCAGGAATTAATGTTGTACAGGAAAACTGTATAAGATGCCATTATAATTTCACTAATCAGACTTCACTTGTTTCAGTTACCGGAGAAAGTGTAAAACACGGTGAAGGAAAATTGTGTTGGGACTGCCACAGGGAAACTCCCCACGGAAGAGTAAACAGCTTGTCTTCGTTTCCTTTCGCAAGAGTACCGCAGCATACTCCTGTAATGCCGGAATGGATGCAGAAGTTTTTTGAGTCTGAAAACAAATAAATGAAAAATAAATTATCGGGATCAATATGAAAAAAATAAAAGACGTTGTTGGAGAAAAACCTTGGGTTGGTTGGGCAATATTTTTTGCAACATTGGTTATGGTTTTTCTGGTTGGCTTGTTCGGTTCTTCAATTATAGAAAGAAGAACTGAATCAACTTTAAGATTCCAGCCTGTAAAGGAAATTCCTGAATGGGAGCCGCGCAATGAAGTTTGGGAAGAAAATTTTCCGAGAGAATACCAAACTTACATTCAAACAAAAGACATTTCATTCAGAAGCAAGTATCTTGGCACAGCTTTAATAGACATGCTTGACCGTGAACCTGATATGGTTATTCTCTGGGCTGGTTATGCTTTCTCCAAGGATTATAACCAGGCTCGCGGGCATTATTATGCTGTTAAAGATATAAGAAATACTTTACGAACAGGCGTAAAGCAGCCGGCAACATGCTGGACATGTAAAAGCACAGACGTTCCAAGATTAATGAATGAAATGGGTGTAGCAAATTTTTATAAACAAGGATGGTCTGATCTTGGAGATCAGGTTGTAAATCATATCGGCTGCCAGGATTGCCATGATCCAAAAACAATGAACCTTCGAATTACAAGACCGGCTTTGGTTGAAGCCTTTAACAGGCAGGGAATGGATATTTCGAAATCAACTCACCAGGAGATGAGAACTCTTGTTTGTGCACAATGCCACGTTGAATATTATTTCAAAGGTGAAGGTAAATATCTAACATTTCCATGGGATAATGGCTTAACAGTTGAAGATATGGAAGAATATTATGATGAAATAAATCATGTTGATTATGTTCATGCGCTTAGCAAAACTCCAATTCTCAAGGCGCAGCATCCCGATTATGAAATTTCTAAAATGGGAATTCACTCGCAGCGAGGAGTTTCCTGTGCAGATTGCCATATGCCTTACATGAGTGAAGGCAGTGTTAAATTCACAGATCATCATATCCAGAGTCCGTTAAATAATATTTCAAGATCATGCCAGGTTTGTCATCGTGAATCTGAAGAAGAGCTTACAAAAAATGTTTATGACAGACAGGATGCAAACCTTCAGCTTGCGCACGTTGCAACAAATACTCTAATCAAAGCTCATATAGAAGCAAAAACAGCCTGGGATAA
>CAYNUV010000058.1:0-10674 GCA_964400245.1 uncultured Ignavibacteriaceae bacterium | reverse complement strand
ACTATTAAAATGAAAGATCAAATCCAAATTGTACATTTCTTGGTTCACCATAGTGATCGGGATATTTAACATATTCTTCTACAGTATTCGGCCTGCTTGCATTTTCTCCAATATTTTGAGTTTCAGTCGTAAAATCGGGCTGCCCTGTATCACCAAATACTCTGATAGGAATTCTATTATCCAGTAAATTAAATATTCTTAAAAAGGCTGTAATATCTAATCCAATCGATTGAAAACTTTTCTCTAATTTCAGATCCATTGTAAACTGACTCGGAATTCTGCGGCTGTTCCTTAATAAACCTGAAGTTATTCCTCTATCTGCAGTATATTGGGTAACTGATGGTGTATAAGGCAAACCTGTTCCATATCTTGCAATCAAGCTGGCACCCCAGCCATCAAAACCTGTAAAGAAAGAAGCATTAAGCAAATGGTTCTGATCCCAATCCATTGGAGCCAGGAAAAGACTCGGTTCACCACTTCCTATAGCAGCATTATATTCATCTTCCGGTTTTGAATTGCTTCCTTCAGCAACCTGGTATGTGTAATTAATATCAAAGGCAAAATTATTGGTAAATCTTTTATTAAGTGTAAATGTTATTCCTTTTACATTTGCATAATCTTTATTTGTAAAGATAGAATATGTAACAAGATTTCTTGTTTGAATAATAGGACCTGCAGTGATCCAGTCTCTAACATCTCTGTAAAAACCAGTTACATCAATCATATAATCAATAAAAAATTCCTGTCGAACTCCAATTTCATACATAACTGTTTTTTGGGGTTCAAGATCAGGGTTCCCATATACACCTACATTTATTCCGGAATTAGGAACTTTGTAAGGCCCTTTCTGAAATAAAAACTGGAATGGAGGAATCTGCAGAAAGTGTCCGTAGGAAAAATGAACTACACCTGTGGCACTTATCGGATAAGCAATACCAAATCGTGGGCTGGCTTGTATTTTAGCTTCAGAATTTTTATAAAATAAAGGTTCTCTTTCTGCAATACTTAAATTATCCATACCGGGACGAAGAGGAGCATAAATATTCGGATCTGTTCTATCAACTAAAACTTTTCCGTTAGCATCAAAATAATCAATACGAAAACCTAAGTTAATTATTACACTTTCAAATTCAATTTTATCCTGTATATATGCTGAAGCTTCAAATGGTTCATTTTCATATTTTTCACGGTTAGTTTGTGTTTCTGCAGGAATTGAAGGTTGAAATGGTACTACCGGGATGCCGTTAACTCTTAATGGTTCAAGAGTATAATCATCAAATTTAAGATTATGAGATTTAACTTCTGCCCCAATTTTCACTAAATGTTCCTGGGCTATCTGACTTGTAAAATCAAGCTTTCCTAAATAGGTGTTTGTTGCTCTATAAAACCTGTGGAGATTCGTTCCTTTAATTCTAAAAGAATAATTGTCTAATCGAATTAGAGAATCAGGATGCAGGTAACGTGAATCAGCAGGATTTTTATAGAGGTACTCATTAAAATCTTTAAAGAAATATGAACCTTTAACAGTATAGAAAGAAGATGATGAAAGCATATGAGTTATAGTTGCAGTTGCATTATAACTTTCGGCAAACTTGTTAACATTACCATCGGGATTCCATCTGTATTCGTGATTATAGTCCTGAAAATCTTCTTTAGAATATAAGCCCTCTAAATTAAATTTTAATTCCTGTAAAGGTGAAAAACTGACATTACCCTGTCCATATAAGTTTTTGCGCCAGTTCATTGATATTATGCTGCTATCCCCCGGTGTTCCGTTAGGTGCGCGTCTTCTTTCGCCAAAAAGATAGCCATCATCATAATAATATCTTCCATTAACAAAAAATGTAAGCACATTATCTGTTAAGGGAATTGGGCCACTCAGGTTTCCCTGCAAATTATAATTTGCAAAAGGTTCTATATCATCAATGTGAGGAAAGTATTCCGTAAAATTACTCATATGATCACCACTATATACAAGGATACTTCCATGATAATCCCTGTTGCCTTCTTTAGTTACGGTGTTAACGATACCCGACATAGCATTTCCATATTCAGCATTAAAAGTTCCGCTAATTACCTGAAGTTCCTGAACACTATTGTTATCAATTTGAATTCCCCTGCTATTATCATAAGCATCAGTTACAGAAACACCATTTACCCAATAAGCAATTTCGGTAGTTCTCCCTCCGCGTATATGAAAACCTCCATCCGCATCCCGCGTTACACCAGCTTGAAGCTGAAGCACATCATCAAGTTCAGATACAGGTAATGCGTCTATCTGATCCGATGAAATTAAAGATTGGCTTGATGTTATATCTTTCTTAATAAGACCCTGTATTCCTTGAACAACAATTTCCTCTAATTCCACTGCTGATTCATTTAATTTAAAATCAACTGTAGTAGTCAGATCAATAGAAACAGAAATATTCTCTACAACGACTGCTTGATATCCGATGTATTGAGCCTTTACATTATATTTTCCTGGAGGGATATTAAGAATAACATAATTGCCGTCAATGTCGGTTGCAGCACCGAAATTTGTTCCCTCTAAAATTATGTTAACAAAAGGAAGTGGTTCTCCTGTCTGACTATCGGTTACTTTTCCGTTAATTTTCCCGGTGATTCCCGCAAAAGTAAAATTCAGAATTGTTAAGAAAATCAGTAAGGTTTTTTTCATAATGCACTCCTTAATCTTAAAACCAGGTTTAAACTTTTCATTTCGGGTTTTTTTTTATCCTGTTACTTCATATATGCTAAGTAAATTATCGTTGATTTTTATATCCACTTTTTTACGAAGTAAATTAATATAATCTCTAAGTATCTCTGTTTGTTTTTCAAATTGAACTTCTTTAATTATTTCATCTTTAATCAGGCTGAAATCTATCGGTTGATTTTCAATTTTTCCCAGTACTTTAAATATTCCATAAGTATTTTCAATTTTTACAGGACCGATAGTTTCACTAACAGGGGTTTCCCAAAATAAATTACTATAACTTCCATATTTAGAAAGAGGCGAATATCCAAGTATCCCGTTATTCTCAGCAGACCATTTTCTTAATGAATACTTTTTAGCCAATTCACCAAAATCATTTCCAGCCGAAAGAAGTATCAATATGCTATCCGCCAATTCTTTGGTGTTCACAAGAATTTCCTGGAGATTCAGTTCACGCTCGGTTGAAAAAGAATTAATATTATCCTTATAGTAATTATAAGCTGTAGAATCTGGTATATACCCATTCTTAGTTATGTCATCCTTTTTAAACTTCAGAAAGATGCTCTTTTTATATTTATCATACATTTCCCATACAGCTTCTGTTGTATCAAAGCCTTTATTTACAGCTATATTAAAAAGAACCTCTTTTAATAACATTCCTTCAATAGCAGCTTTAAGACCCTCAATAGAATTAATTCTGTTTCTGTGATAGTAAGGTAATTCAGATATTTTCTGTTCAATCACTACCTGATTATAAACTTTGTCTTTATAAAAGACACATTCAGATTCCGGAGTTCTGAAATTATTTGATTCTATTTCATTTCTCTTATCAAGGTTAGCCAGAATTTTCTGAAGACTTTCTTTATTAAATGATAACTTACTCCTGTCAAAAACTTTATTAATATATTCTAATTCATAAGGTTCTTTTTTCCTAATCTTAAGTACATTTTCTAAATGAGATTTCTTTTTAAGAAATTCATACTCAGTTAGTAAAGGATTAGAAACTTTATCTTCCAATTTTATAATGCTATAACCATAGGCTGTTTTAACCGGAGTAGATATTTCACCAATTTTTAAAGAGTAAGCAGCTTCTTCAAACGCATGATCCATATCTCCCCAGGTAAAATAACCAAGGTAACCACCGTTATTTTGCAGACTAGAATCCGTAAAAACCTGCTTTGCCAATGTTTCAAAATCTACTCCAATCTTAACCAATTCATAGAGGTTATTAGCTTCATCTTCAGTTTGGGCAAACAGATGCCGTGCAGCTACTTTTTCATTTACTCTTACAAATGCTTCCCTCATCTCTTCTTCATTAACAGATATTTTGGCATAAATTTCCTGATCCTTAAGAAAGGCAAGTATTGTTCTGATTCTAGCCTCATCCAATTCTTTTATGTATTCCTGGTTGTTAAGAATATTTTCATTGGAATCATATTGATAGAGAATAATTTCATTAATAATATTATCGAGAATTGCTTTGCGGGTGGAATAGTTGTCTCTTGTACCGGAGGAAAAAAGATAGTTGGAATATCTCTCATTAAATTGGGATAGTGAAATATTATAATTTCCAACGGTTGCTATAATTTGGGTATTGTTTTCCTGGGCAAGAGTAGAAAAATAAAAGCAAGAAAAAATAATTATAAATGATATACAGGTTTTCATTCACTTAATCAAAAAAATGTTCAGCAACGAATACCACTCAGGATCCAAATATTGAGGTTTGATAGTTATAAGATTTTAGCATGGCAAGTGTAAAATTTATCCGTTATTTCTGCTCCATGTTTTTGTAACTAAATTTTTATATGAATATGAGAATCCTTGACCACAAAATCAGGTCTAAAATTTAAGAGTACACTAACCTATTGATTTAAGACACTTCATTCCACTACCTAAACAAGGGTATTTTACTATTTCTTTATTTATATGCATTAAATAATACTACCTAAATAGAGGGGAATAAATTTAATGGTATTCCTCTCTCATTAGTTTTTTCTTATAGTGGATTCTGAGCTTGAGTAAATATGAATTTTTTTATAAATATCCTTGAAATCCGAACGCATTGTTTCGAGGTTAACTGAAAGTGAATCTGCTATTGCCTTAAAACTATTTCCTTCAACAAGTTTATTTAAAATTTCTTTTTCACGTTCAGTTAATTTCAGTTTAGAATTATTTTTTTCATTATTTGATATTTTTTTCTGCTGAAATAAATCAATTACTTTTCTTGCGATATTGGAACTCATCGGAATGCATCCTTTATAAGCATCTTGTATAGCATTAATTAATTTGGCAGGAGGAGTTTTTTTTACAATGTATCCGCTGGCTCCGGCACATAGTGCATCAAAAATGCGGTCGTTCTCTTCATACACTGTTAAAACAATAATTGCAATATTTGGCAGAATAGTTTTTACTTGTTTTATACCTTCGATACCGCTGATTCCCGGCAGCATGAGATCTACTAGTAAAACATCAGGATTTAATCTTTTAACATTTTTAATCATTGTCTCACATTTCGGATAAGCTGCAAGACAAGTATATCCTTCTGTCCCATCAATTAATATTATTAATCCTTCCCGAATGGTATCATTATCTTCTACAACTACAACATTAATCATTTATTATAATCTCTAGTAAAGTAAGTAGCATTTTCGATTTTAATAATCATACCGAATTAAAATGTATTATTAAAAGATTCCTTTATCTACTACACAAATGAGGGTATTTATTTGAAGGCGGTTATATAATTTACTTTGTTACTACATAAACAGGTTGATATGAAAAGAGCAAGTGTAAGAGCAGATTTAAGATTTCTTTACTTGAACTTACACTTGCTCTTGAACTTAAATTATCCCTTCCTTAATTGCTTTAGCAACAGCTTCGGATTGTGAGTGCACATGAAGTTTTTTATAAATATTCCTGAAATGGAAACGCACAGTTTCGATGCTTATAAAAAGTGAGTCGGAAATGAATTTAAAATTATGTCCTTCAACCAGGCCACTGAGTATTTCCTTTTCACGAGGTGTAAGCAAGTATTCAATTTTTTGAGGTGAAACAGGTTTTTTTACCTGGAAAAAATCAATGACTTTTCTGGCAATATGGGAACTCATAGGAGCTCCCCCTTCATGAGCCTCTTTAATAGCTTCCAGTAATTTTGATGGCGGGGTTTTCTTAACTAAATACCCGGAAGCACCGGCGCAAAGTGCATCAAATACACGATCATTCTCTTCGTAAACCGTAAGTACCAGAATTGTTAAATCGGGAAGAAGTGCTTTAACCTTTTTTATTCCTTCAACTCCACCAATACCCGGAAGTCCTAAATCCATTAATAATACATCAGGATTTAATTTTACAATTTTTTTCAGCATTGTTTCGCAATCTGAAAAAGTATCTATGCAGGAATAACCTTCTGTACCATCAATTAATATTTTTAATCCTTCGCGTATAGAATCATTATCTTCAACTACAACAACTTTTAGCATTTTCCTGAATATCTTTATTTTTAAATCTTACCAATTAATAAATAACATGTAGCTATAGCCAAGCTATAAAATATTTCCTTCAAATTGAATAGTAGTGCCTTCCCCCAACTTAGAATGTATATTTAGATTTCCACCAATGTTTTTTGCCCTGTCTTTAATATTATTTAAGCCATTACCACCATTTGAAATTTCATCCGGGGAAAATCCACTGCCGTTATCTTTTAATGTCATCTGCAGTTTGCTACCTTTAACAGAAGCATCAAGAGTTATCTCGCTGCAGGAACTATGAGTAATGCAATTGTTTATTGCTTCTTTAAAGATAAGGTAAAGATGCTGTCGGTGTTCCATTGAAAGAGAAACTCTTTCTAATGATTTTATATTTTCCGATCTGAATGAAATGCTTGTGTATGATGAAAGTTCTGAATATGTATCCCTGAGTCTCAGAATCAAATCGTATAAAGAATCTCTCTTTGGATTAACCAGCCATACAATATCGCTCATATTATCAATCAGGTTACGCGAACTTGTGCTGATCATATTTAAACTTTTCTTAACACTTTCATCTTCTGTTTTTATTTTTTTTGATATGACTTCACTAAGGATAGAAATCTCTGTTAGGCTTGAACCAATATTGTCATGAAGATCTGCTGCAAGTTTAATACGCAACCGTTCAATATCCAGCAAATGCTTTACCCTGAAATAAATAATTAAAACTATGATTCCGCTTGCAAGTAATATTACGGCGGAAATAAACCACCAGGTTCTCCATAACGGCGGTAATACCCGGATCAAAATTGCCGTACCTTTTTCATTCCATATACCATCATTATTAGAACCTTTTACTTTAAATATGTACTCACCGGGATCCAAATTCGTATAAGTTACATACCGGCGTTTGCTTGAATAAATCCAATCATTATCAAATCCTTCCATCATATATGCATAACGGTTTTTGGTTGAAATTGTAAAATCAAGTGCAGCAAACTCGAGCGAAAATACATTCTGGCTGTATGTCAGTTCTATTTCTTTTGTAAAAGTTATAGATTCTTTTAAAGGTGAATCTTCCTTATCTATCTCAACCGGTTTATTAAAGATTTGAAAATCAGTAATAACGATTGAAGGGACATGATTATTATTTTTCAGCTCTTCGGGTTTGAATACATTAAATCCGTTTGTACCTCCAAAAAATAATTCGCCGTTTTTTCCTTTAAAGCCCGCACCCCAGAAAAACTGGTTGCTTTGCAGTCCGTCACTTTCATCATAATTTCTAAAATTTTCCTTTTCAGTATTAAACATTGAAAGCCCGTTATCTGTACTTAGCCACAAATTACCTTTATCATCACCCTGGATATTATAAATAATATTGCTTGAAAGGCCATCCTCAATGGTATAATTAATAAATTTTCCTTGCGGAAAATTTTGTTGTGAGGTAGGAAGCTTATTTAATCCGCCGCCATAAGTTCCAAACCACAAATTGCCATCAACATCTTCATAAACAGAAATAACTCTTTCATCGCTTAAGCTGTTTTGATTTCCCGGTTGGAATTTATACCGTTTAAATTTTACAGAAGAAGGATTGAGCATTGCATTTTCCAAATCCGAAACAGTAAGCTTGTTCAAACCATTCCATGTTCCAATCCAAAGATTTCCATTCCGATCTTGCAAAATACATGATTGCACCTGGTTACTGCTAAGGCTGTTAGGATTATCCGGATCGTATGTAAAATTAATAAATTTATTTTTTTCCCTTTCATAAAGATCTATCCCTGTTCCTGTTCCTATCCATAACCTTCCTTCAGAGTCTTCATAAATTGCCTGGATTATATTGCTGCTGATACTCCTGGAATCAGTTTGTTCATTTCTATAATTAATAAATTTTAAATTATTGTAATTGGAATTTTTAACTGGTGAAGCTGTCCTGTTTAAACCTCCCCCCCAGGTACCAATCCAAATGTAGCCATATTTATCCCTGAAAATAGAAGAGACAGAATTATCGCTTAAACTATATTTATCATTAGGATTATTTTTATAATGAAGAAATTCATTGTTCTTCATATTGAGAATATTTAAACCTCCACCCAATGTACCAATCCAAAGGATATTTTCACCATACTGATATATTGAACGGATTGTATTATGGCTTAAGCTGTTGGAGTTAGAAGGATCATTTTTATAATGACTGAATTTGATTCTTTCCCTGTCATATTTTACAACACCATCTTCTGCAGTGCCTATCCATATTAAACCTGAACTGTCTTCATATAAAGAAAGAACATTATTATTACTTAATACACCTGAACCAGGAGGTTTTATTTTTATAAACCGGTTATCTTTCCTGTTAAACTGAAATATCCCATCACCTGTAGCAACCCACAATGAACCGACTTCATCCTCAAGCACATAGTTAATCCTGTTACTGTTTATAGAAATGATTTCTGATGTGCTGACAAAATAACGGGAAAATTTTTCATTTTTTTTATCAAACCGTGTTAGACCTTTTAAAGTTCCAATCCAAAAGTAACCGGCCTTATCCTGGAATATGGAAAGAACAACATTATTGCTTAAGCTGTTGGCATCATCTGGTTTAAAAGAGTAGTTGAAAAATTTGTTGCTTGCCTTATCAAACTTATCTAAACCTCCATCACTTCCAATCCAAAGGTCTCCATCTTTATCTTCAAAGATTGATAATACAACATTATTGCTTAAGCTATTCGGATCTTCCGGGTTATGCTTATAATGAGTAAAAATATTTTTATTCCTGTCGAATTTATCTAATCCGCTTTCAGTACCAACCCAAATATTTCCTTCACTATCTTCATGAACTGTTCTTACATTATTCAGAGTTAAACTTTTCAGATCTTCAGGGTTATTCCTGTAAGATATGAATCTTTCCTTTTTTTTATCGAACTTGCAAAGTCCTCCACTGTTTGTACCAATCCATAAATTATTTTTTCTATCTTTATAAATTTTCCAGATAAAATTATCTGAGATTGAATATTCATCATGCAGATTATTTTTATAAACTGTAAAATTATAGCCGTCGTATTTATTCAATCCGTCTTCAGTAGCGAACCACATAAATCCATCTTCATCCTGGATTATATGATGAACTGTATTTTGTGAAAGACCGTTTTCAGTCATTATGCGTATATAGTTCATCTGGCTGTTTTGGGAAACGGATGGCGACGGAAAAAATAAAATCACTGTGATGAAAAACTGAAACCTGATATTATAACAGGGATTTAATATTGTTGAAAAGTTTATCATAACTTTAAGAAATGTTCTTTTCAATAAGAAGGCACCGGATTATTTTATTTATTGAAACAAAAAAAAGTCTGCAAAAGTTCTTTTCCTTTCAATAATTCCTGTTCAAAAATACCTAATCCAAAGGTAAAATCAATGTTCAATTATCAGTATAAAAATAAAGTATTTTTTTTATCTTGCCTTACCTTTAAATGGAAGAATCATGTGTATTATTGTACTTGCTTACAACTATCATCCTGATTATAAATTAATCTTTGCAGCAAACCGCGATGAATTTTATGAGCGTCCTTCATTACCTGCATATTTCAGAAAAGATGAACCAATCTTAGCAGGCAAAGATTTAAAAGATGGCGGAACATGGTGCGGCATAAATAAGAATGGAAGAATTGCTGCAATAACAAATTATCGTAATCTTAAATCAATTAAAAAAGATGCCGTCTCAAGAGGAAAGATTGTTACTGATTTTTTGCTTGGATACTCATCTCCTGAACTTTATTCAAAAGGATTAAAAGATAGTGCAAAGCAATTTAACGGTTATAGTTTTATATATGGTAACCAGGAAGATTTGTTCTTCTTTTCAAATCAATCAAAAGATATTATTAAGCTTGAACCCGGAATACATGGATTAAGCAATCATCTTTTAAATACTCCCTGGTTTAATGTAAAAAGAGCGAAGGAACTTTTGAAGAATGCTGTTGATAAAGGAAATAATTTCATTAATGATTCGTTTGAGCTCTTATCCGATAAAACTCTTTCCCCTGACGATGAACTTCCGGAGACAGGATTAAAAAAAGTGATTGAGAAAAGTATTTCATCAATCTTTGTTGAAACTAAGGATTACGGAACACGGGCATCAACAGTAATTTTAATTGATAAAAATGATAACGTAACTTTTGTTGAGAAATCTTTAACTCAAAATAAAGAATGGGTTACCAATAATTTTGAATTTAAAATTTTATAAAAGGATTGACTTATATAGAACTTGTTTTAATTTCTTTCCTCATTTTGTAATGAGGAATAACATCAAAGAGAGTGTGAGCTTCTTTTAAAATTCATAACCGTGCTTTTCATAAAACTTAATTGCCAAATCGCGTGCATTTAAAATAACATACTTTGCACCCTTTGCTTTTATTTTTTCTTCAAGATGAGATAGAATCATTCCCCCAATCCCTTTTCTCTGCCAATTTTCTTCAACAGCCATATAACGAATTTGTGCTT